>JADZAX010000121.1 GCA_020852405.1 Verrucomicrobiales bacterium | reverse complement strand
CTCCCCCAGTTGCCGCATGACTACAAGTACAGCGATTCCAAGCCCAAGGACAAGGTCGAAGCGAAAACGATGTTCGGCTTGAACCCGGAAATCACCAGTCCCGGAGAACGCCTCGACAAGTTCGCCGACTGGCTGGTCTCCCCGGAGAATCCGCGGTTCGCCAAAGTGATTTCCAACCGCCTCTGGAAACGGGTCATCGGGGTCGGACTGGTGGAGCCGGTCGATGAATACCGCGACGAAACAGTGCCTGCCAATCCGGAGTTGATGGCTTATCTGGAAAAGCAAATGGTGTCCCTGAACTATGACATGAAAGCCTTTCTGGCGGTGCTGCTGAAAACGCAGTTCTACCAACGGGCGGCGGCAGCGGACGATCTTTCAGTTCCGGCCGACTATGCCTTTACCGGGCCCGTCCTGCGCCGGATGCGGGCCGAGCAAATCTGGGACTCCCTGGTGACCCTGGTCAATCCCGAGCCGGATGCCCGGAACTGGCGGCAGGAGCTGGAAAAGGACATCACCATGGCCGGTCAGAAAATCATGTCTGACGTCATGACCAACCGCCCTCCTGAAACCTTGCTGGAGGATGCCAAACGGGTCGCCTCGCTCCAGAAAATAGACCAGGAGACCATGAAGGAATTGCAGAAACAACTCGTCGCCTCCCGGGAGGCGGGCGAGACCGACAAGGCGAAGAAGATCCTCCAGGAAACCAACGAACTGCGCAACAATCTGCAGAAGGTGGTCTATGAAACGATCTACAAACCCGCAATGGCCGGAACCAAAATCAATCTCGCGGAAATGAACCTGCCGGAAGGCATCGGTGACATGATGATGAACGATCCCACCTCCATCGACCCGAACGGACGCCCGAGCTCCAAACTCCGGCAGATGATCGACACGCTGGAGCGGGAGCGGGCCGAAAAGGTGGTCGGTGAGCTGGGCATTGCCGACGAGAAAATCCGCAAAAACCTCTCCTCCTACCTTCGCGGGATCAGCACCAATTTCACCCGCTCCTCCAACCTTTCCTCCCCGGCTCCGGCGGGTCACTTCCTCCGGGAATTCGGCCAGAGCGACCGCGAAGTGATCGAGAACGCCGATGACCAGGCTTCGGTGCCTCAGGCTCTAACCCTCCTCAACGGCACCACCTTCGACACGGTGACCAACACCTATTCCGTGCTCTCCCGGGAAGTGACGGCAGCTCCGACCCCGATGGACCGCCTCGACACCATCTATCTCAGTCTGCTGGCCCGCCGTCCCACCGCTGATGAACGCGTCACCTTGATGGCTGCGGAAATGAACCGGGGCGACAATGTCTACCGCGATGTCATCTACGCGCTGCTCAATTCGCAGGAATTTTTCTTCATCCAATAAGCCTCCCTTTTCCAGCAACCTCCGCCATCACCCATCCGCCATGAAAGAACTGCTCACCCAATGCGATGACATCAACCGCCGCCGCTTCCTCCAGGGCGCGGCCAGCTCCTTCCTCGGCGTCGGGCTGTTGCCGGCCCTCGCCGGCTCCGCCAATGCGGCCTTTGAGGACTCCTCCCAGCTGCGACAGATCGCCACCGCCAAGCGGGTCATCTACCTCTATATGAGCGGAGGCATGAGCCATCTCGACACCTTCGACACCAAACCGGGAGCGGAAACCCAGGGGCCCACCAAATCCATTCCCACCAGTGCCGACGGACTGCTTCTCAGCGAATATCTGCCACGTCTCGCCCGGCAGGGGCACCACTTGGCGATCGTCAACTCCCTCACCTCCACCGCCGGGGCCCATGAGCAGGGCAATTACCTGCAGCACACCAGCTATGCCATGCGGGGCACCATCAAGCACCCCTCCATGGGCGCCTGGGTCAACAAATTCCTCGGACGAGACAATGTCACCCTGCCTTCCAGTGTCGTCGTCAACGGGGGAAGCCGCCATCCCGGGGCGGGCTTTTTCGAGAACCGCTTTTCGCCTGTCATGATCGGCAGCCCGGAGCGCGGACTGCAGAACGTGCGCAATCGGATGCAGCCTGAGGAATTCGAATTCCGCTACGGCCTGACGAGGCAGCTCACCACCGAATTCGCCCAACGGTATCCCACGAAGAATGTCCGGGCCTACGGCGACATGTATGACGATGCCGTCCGGCTCATGCAAAGCGCCGATCTCTCGGCGTTTGACCTCACCAAAGAGTCCGCTGAAACCCGGGAGTCCTACGGTAAAGATTCCTTCGGACAGGGATGCCTCCTGGCGCGCCGGCTCGTTGAAGCGGGCGTGCGCTACGTCGAAGTGACCCTCGGAGGATGGGACACCCACCAGGGAAATTTCGTCCGTGTGCCCGAACGCTGCGACATTCTCGACCGAGGCTTTGCTTCACTGGTGGCTGATTTGGAGCGCCGCGGACTCCTCTCCGACACCCTCATCGTGCTGGCCTCCGAATTCGGAAGGACCCCTCGCATCAACCAAAATGAAGGCCGGGACCACTATCCGAAAGCCTTCTCCGGAGTTTTTGCCGGGGGCGGCATCACCGGTGGCCAGCGCTATGGGAAAACGGACGCCACCGGGGAAACGGTCGCGGAGAACACGGTGTCGATCCCGGATTTCAACGCCACGATCGGCTACGCGCTGGGCCTGCCCCTGAATCAGGTGCTCTATTCCCCCAGCAAGCGACCGTTCACGCTGAGCGACAAAGGTCAGCCATTGGCTTCGCTCTTCGCCTGATCGAAAGCATCAGGCGGATACTTGGCCATAGAGAGTTCTCATTTTGGCCAACCCTCCGGGAGTTCCTACCAATGTCAGCGTGTCACCCCGGTGCGGGACGAACAGCGCGCTGGGATTCATGTCGCGCGCTTCTCCCCGGTCCACGGCCACCACGGTGACTCCGGTCCGGGAGCGGATGTGATGTTCCCCCAACGTGACGTCGATCAGGGCCGGAAATTCAGTGACCGGAATCTGAAACAGTTCGATCGACTCTGAAAGATCCGTCACGGAACAGTGCTCCCCATGATCCACGAAAGGGGTCACCATCATCGACATGACCTTTCCCGCGCTCAGGACAGGCGGGCAGACAACACGGTCCGCCCCGGCACGGATCAGCTTGTTGTGGGTCGCTTCGTCCTCGGTGCGGGCGATGATGTTCAATTCCTTGCTGAAACCGCGCGCGGTCAGGGTGACATACACATTGTCCGCGTCTCCCGGCAGGCAGGTGGCCAATCCGCGGGCCCTCTCAATGCCGGCTTCCTCGAAGACTTCTTCATGGTGGGCATTGCCGTGGATCACCAGGATGCCCGCGGCATCCGCCATTTTTACCCGGTCGGCATTGCCTTCAATCAGGACAAAGGGAATGCCTTTCTCGGTGAGCTCGTCGCAGAGCGCCCGCCCCATGCGGCCGAAGCCCACGACAATGTAATGCCCGGAAAGTTTGGAGATTGCCTTTTTCAATTTCTTTAGAGACAGGTAGACGGCCAGTTGTCCATCCACGATGAAGGAAACAAGGGTACCAGCGGCATAGAGAGTGGTGAAAATCCCCCCGATCATCAGGGCCACTGCGACCACCTTCTCGTTGCCTTCCGCCGGCTCCATGCCCACCGTGGTGAGCACCACCAGGGTCAGGTAGAAAGAGTGGAACAGGCTGTGATCCTGGTCGGCGATCAGGAAACCGATTGTTCCAAATGCCACCAAGGAAATGAGAAGCCAGCCACAAAGGCGGAGGTGTCTCAGGGTGTCGGGAATGGCTCTCGAGGGTCGGGGTGAGGTTGCATGAGTCGGGCGGATGCCTATCGTGAACGTCATAGTATTGCAGCATTCGTACCAGGATCAGCCCAATTGGTGGACTCTTTGAAACCACACACTCACACGGAGGATCGGACTCTCTTGCTTCGAGGGATCCGAAATTACTCAGCCTTCCGATTTCGAGGAGCACCAGCTCCCCAAGGGCAAAGGGAGGGTTGAGCCATTCAATCCTGAAGTTGGAATCGAATGGGCGCGATCACTGCCGATGGGACCGTCTGTCCGTTGGAATCCTTGGCGGGATAAAACCTCCAGCGTTTCATGGTCGAAACGGCGGCACGGTCCAAACTTTCGCGGCCACTGCTTCGAGAAACGGACACGTCCGTAACCTGCCCGCTCGCCGAAATGGTCACCTTCAGGTAAACCGTCCCAATCCACCCATTTCTGCGAGCATCGGGTGGGTAGACAGGTTTGGGAGCAGAGCGGATTCGCGGCTTGGCCACCACAGTTGCCGTTGGTGCCTTACGAGGCGTCCCAGGCTTCGCTGGCTCGGGCTTCGTTGGCTCGGGCTTCGCTGGCTCGGGCTTCGTTGGCTCGGGCTTCGGTGGCTCGGGCTTCGGTGGCTCCGGCTTCGGTGGCTCGGGCTTCGGTGGCTCGGGCTTCGGTGGCTCGGGCTTTGCTGGCTCGGGCTTGGCTGGCTCGGGCTTCGGTGGCTCGGGCTTCGGTGGCTCCGGCTTCGGTGGCTCCGGCTTCGGTGGCTCCGGCTTCGGTGGCTCCGGCTTCGGTGGCTCCG
>JADZAX010000120.1 GCA_020852405.1 Verrucomicrobiales bacterium | reverse complement strand
GTAGGTCTGCGGCACCTTCGTCCAGAAGAAGCCCACCGCCGGCGTGATTCCCTGGCTGTTCAACCGGGAGGAGAAAGTCTCGCCTTGATAGGTCACCAGATCGCCGGTCCGATACTCCGAATTGGCGAGCCAGTCCGCGGCGTTGCTGCCGAGGATGTCCACCTGGCCGCCGTTGCCGATGAGCCATTGTTGGGCGAAGAGATTTCCACCGCCCCGCAGATCCACGGTGGCTCCGGCCTGCATGGCAAGGTTCCGGGCGGAGAGATTGACGCTTTTTTCCGGCAGACCGCCGCCGGTGATGTCCAGCCCGCGCGGATCGGTCCAGGTCACCCCGTCGCTGGTGCCATAGGGAACCAGGATCCCCTTTCCGGTCCGGGGGTCGACCCCGGAAACCGAGGTGACGCTGCCGCCTCCCAGGGTCAGTTGGGTCGTTATCGGCGCGGGCAGCGCGTTGCCCGTGACCCGATCCACCGGCGGAGTGCCGGTGCCGTCCCAACCCAGATTGATCACGCCGAAGGGAGCCCGCAGGGTGCCGTAGTGCTCGATGTTCGAGGCATACAGGCTCAATGTCCCCCCCGCCGTGAGGGGCAGTCTGCGGCTGCCGGATGCCTCGATCCGGATCGTGCCAGGCTGGGTCGAGCTGTTGGCGGAGTAGTCGTAGGCGAAAACACCGAACTCAGTCAGCGTCGTGGGATAGATCTGCCCCGCCCGCAGTGTGAGATCCCCGGCGATGCTGACGAAACCATTGCCGCGAATGTCCCCGCCGCGGGCGTTCAGGACCGCCCGGCCGATATTCTGCATCGTCAGGGTCCCGATGTCGATGTGATCCGCCGTCACGATGAGGCGGCCCGGGCCATGGGTCGGTGCCACACTGGTGAACGGGATCTGATTCTGCAGATTCTCGGGCAGCACCGGCGGCACGAAAGGCCTTCCCAGCCCGACGTAGGGAGCCGTCAGGTTTACGGTGGAATCGGCCCGGATCACCCCGCCATCCGCCACCCGCAGCCAGCCGCGCGCATTCACATCCACCCGCCCGACAAACTCGACATTGCCGTTCAGGGCCAGGGAATCGAATCCGCCACGGTCAAAGGAATCCGCCGCGAAATAACCGCGCGCGACCTGCGGCGTCCCGCCCGCGTCTAGCACCGGGCGGCCGATCGCGCTCCCGTCCGTTGGCAGAGGATTTCGAATCGTGCTGCCGCTCTGAGTGACCACGAGATTCGTGTCAAGAACCGGCGGGATGACCCCGGCTTCGTAAAACCTCCCTGACGAAACCGATAGCGTTCCTCACACGGCGGTGCGTCCGCCCGCGAAGCCGCGCAGGGTGGAATCCACGAACAGCATCTGCCCGCCTTTCAGTTCAATGGAGCCGCCGTCGCTGGCCACCCGGGTGGGAATCGTCGCGAGGCTGTAGAGTGGCGAGGTCAGACCGCTGCTGGCGGGCACCCGGTAATTGCGCAACGGATTTCTCACCGTGGGATGGAGGTCCAGAATGCCCGAGGCGCCTGAGACATTCATCACCGAGCCGCCTGCGGCGACAACGTTGCCGGACACGCTGATGGTGCCACCCGGCGTTACTGCCCCGACCCGACGCCCGAAACCATCCGGCACCAGAACTCTCCTGCCCGCCGTCGAAAGGGTGCTGCGCGGTCCGATATAGACCGTGGTGAGCGCCTGGGAGGTATCCGGGAAAAGCAGGGACTGCGAAGTGCCGGCCCCGCCAATCTCGATCCGGCCACCCGGTGCGTAGATGGAGCCCAGCACTGCAGCCGTGTTTCCCTTGAGCGAGACGGATCCCAGTGGACCCACCCGGATGACGGAACCCTCACCCATCACGATATTGCCCTGCACGGTCCTGCCTTCCTTGCCTGAGGCGCCCGGAGAAGCAAAGCTCAGGCTGACCGGCGTCCGCATCCCCTCGGGATACAGGACCGTCTTGGTCCCCAGCCCTCTTCCTCCAGGCAGGTGCGGCACCGCCACATAGCTCTTGGTGACCGGCTCGATCACCGTTCCCGGCGCGATGAACAGTCCGGGAATGAACTCACCCGGCACATCGGACGGTAGTCCGAGCCCGGTCAGTGAGAAATTCGAGAAACCACCCTGGTTGAAGAAATCCGGCTCCAGCAGGAACGTGCTGGGATGCAGCGCCCTCCCACCCACCTGGATTAGGAGCGCCTGCAAGGCGAGCGATCCGCCTGCAGCCCCCGAAATCCCCCGGAGTGAGCCCTCCAGCGACAGCGTGCCGCCAATCACGTCCCCCAGCGAGGCATCCTGCCCCGTCTTGATGACGATGCTCCCCCCGTTCCCGTAGCTGCGCTCGCCCCGGGGACCCAGATGGACCCCGCCTGACACATCGACCAGACTGCCCTCGGCGAGTGACGCGCTGAAGGCATTGATGGAAATCTGGCCCCCTTGGGTCACGATCGGCAGGCCGTAGGAATCCGGCGAGTTCGACCGGTCATCCACCAACAGTCCCGCCGTGCTGATCGTGGCCCCTTTTCCCAAGGTAAACAGGCCCCGGCCGGAATTCGGCGTCGGCGTCGGAGCAAGCGGATCCCTCAGATTCTCCGCCGCCGTCGCGGGAGAAATGTTGAAGACCGTGGCGTTGAAGGTCCCGCCGGGCATCGTCACCGAACCGAGGATGTCCACATTGGCCCCCGTCAGGGTGATGGAGCCGAGCGCCGGCGCTTCGATCGCAACATCCTGGGGAACCGTGACCCGGCCATCCGGATTCTTCACTGTAAACCGGCCGAATCCCTGGGTGGTAAGCAGATCGGGCGACAAAAACACGGTCGCCCTCCGGTCCGGCCGCAACGGCACCGGCAGTCCCGTGGAATCGAGCTGGAAGGGATCGGCGGGATCCTGCGATCCATGGCCCAGAATTACCTGCGGCGGCGTGGGCGACACCTCGGCATAGACGCCCGAGGCGTTGGCGACGATCTCTTCCGAAGTGAGGCTCAGGGTGAACTCGCTCGATTGAGGCATGGCAGACGCCGGAATCCTGCCCTCCGCGCGCAGCTGGCGAGGACCGGCCACGGTGTTTCCTTGGAAGATGCCGTCCAGCGCGACCGAGGCGGCGGCGACGTGAATCGCCCCTCCGCTGGCCCCGCTCAGATAGCCTTCCTCGTAGCGGGTACCCGTCATGAAGGGCGCCCGGTAGGTCTTGGTCACCCCCCACCGGGGATGTTCCTCGGTGAACTGCCCGATGTAGATGCCGTCGTAGATCCGGTCCGGCGTCGCGTCCGCGATGTCCATGAGACGCCCCTTGTAGAAGACCCGCGAAGTGGTGACAAAGCCCCCATCGTAGTTCACCCATCCGCCGGAGGTATCGATCTTCGCCCCCTGCTGCTGCACCACCGAGCCGCCCGCGTTCAGGTTCACGGTGCCGCCCGCCGTCGTCAGCTCCGAGACCGTCCTTTGGATCAGCCCCAGATACCCTCCGAGATCAGCCAGCGGCGTGCCCACCCACTTGAACCCGTGGTACTCGCCGGTACG
>JADZAX010000119.1 GCA_020852405.1 Verrucomicrobiales bacterium | reverse complement strand
GCAATTGGTCGCCTTTGAACAGAATGCGGATTTTCACTGGTTCACCGCGCAGGTTGGAAATGGACTGATCCCCCCTCAACCCATCGTTTTCAGACCCGAGCAACACATACATTTCATCACCCGAATAGAAAAACCGGACCGTCGTCGCTTCGCTCCTCGACTCCACATCCTCCACAAACAAATCAACCCCCACCGCTCCCCATCCGGCTTCAACACCGATCGAAAAGCGCACTTCGTCCCCCTGAAGAATCGCAGCATGTCCAAAGGCACCGCCATTGTCGATTTCGACTTTCTCCGGCATTTGCTTAACCAATTTTTCATCCCCCCGGATCCGGTGCCAGCCCACATCCCCAAAGCCTTTCCCTTCCACCGGACGGGCCCCCAAATGAAGAGCCCTGACCGAGGTCGATGCGAGTTCCAGCCTTCCCGAGAATTGACTCTCGAAGGCGACCGTTCCGTCGGAAATGCTCAACAGTTTTCCCGAGACGATGTCGCCTGAATCAAGGAAAAGCAAAGACGCGGCGGACGCCGCAGGATCTTTCGAAGAGGCTCTGCGCACTTCGAGATCGGAGGAGACTGCGAGCGCCACAGGTTTTTCTCCCCCAACGGGCCGCCAGCGCAGGATACCGTCCCCGGATCCTTCGATAGTACCATGCAACGTGGCATTGGTGGTTTTGATCGCATCCAACTCCGCCAGAGGAGGACCGGCCGGCACTTCATGGGTCGTGTCCGGGATCAACGCCGCGCGGTGCAGGCCGTCCAACCGAGTGGAGACCGGTCCCTCCGCGAAGGACATCAATTGCGTTACCTGCCCGCCAGCCATGCCGCTGACTTCTCCAGTGACCACGGTGCCATCGTTGAACCGCAATTGGGTGCCCCGGCTTTTGGCGCTCCCCTCTGCTCCGGCCGTTTCGGAATCGTATCGGATGAGATCCTCGAACGGGAGCGACTTCCCTCCAATGGCCAATCCTTTCGCCGACAGCTTGGCGGAACCCACCCAAACAATGCCGTCAGAAGTTTCCGCCACTGCGGCACCATCGCCGGGATTCCTTTTGGAAGGCTCCCGACCGGACCATTCCATCACCGAGAAATACTCCAGAGCAAGATCCCGTCCTTTGTTGAGAAGGGTGATCGATGCCGGAGCCGGGGTCGCTTCCGCCGTCACGGGATTCCCTTTCCCGGAGCCCCCAAGGTCAGCCGATGCGGTGAAAAAAACCAGTTTTTCGCCGTTCCAACGGTAACAGGCCAGTTGCCGTGAACTTTGATCCCAACACAACCGAAACCCCACCTCCTGCTCTTTCTGCAAGGTTTGGAGAGGCACAAACTGATCCCCTTGGGTGGCAACCACCACGGTGTCCCAAGTTTCGATGGTGACCGGATTTCCTCCCAAATACAATTGCAGGGAAAATTCCGGCACCTCTGAAGCCCTCAGCACGACATCAATCCTGGCTTTGTCGGGAATTTTCAGGGGCATCGCCAGAGACCGGTTCCATTGTTGGGTACCCAGACTCCCGCCTTCCAGAGCGAACCAGGAAAGGGATTTCTCACCGCCTTTGGTGTCCACGGCGCCCCACCCTTCGATACCACTGGGACCGCCAAAGATGACCCCCGCCCCATGCAACCGCCGCAGACTGGAGATGCCTTCCCAATTCAGTTTCACCTCCCCATGACGCGGGGATTTCACACGAAGCCAATTCCCTTCTGTCCCTAGGATATCGCCCGTCAGACGGTCCCCATTTTTGAGGAGCACGGCAAAAGATCCCCGATCAAGTGCGGCCACACCCAATCGCTGGGTGGAAATCTCGGGAGAAGGCATCTCGATGAGACGCAGGTAGGATCCCTTCAATGGGACCGAGTCCTGGAACAAAGGGGAACGCCACGAGATCGTGCCGGGCCCCGCGTTCTCCCAGGTTCCCGGAAGCGACTCACCGTTCCGCCAATGCAGACGGGGAGCCATGCTGACGGTGGCGGCGGATCCCTCCACCGCGGTCTTCGGTGCGAGCGCGATATTGCCACCGATACCACCGCCCCCCAAAACGACATTGCCTTGAATCCTCACCTGGGCCAAGCCCGCCCAGAACGGGCAGACCATTCCGGCCAGCCCCAGGAGAAGCACACGGTGGGTGGGCAACAGAGAGATCATCGTTCGTAGATGGGCAAAAACCGGTAGTTCAAGGCCAGGCCGAGCAACGACATTCCGGTGGCATAACTGCCGCCTTGAAAACTTCCGTCGGGGTTCTGGGTTTCCTTGAGTTGGCGCACCACACTGGCATTCCACTTCTGCCAACTTTCATAGTCCCCCTGGAAAAGGGCCTGCGCCATATAGTAAAGAAAATAATGGGGATGTCCGCTTTCCTTGTGCTCTAAATTCCCCTTGATGTAGGTCAGTGTGGCATTGTATTCCTTCCAGTCCTTGTGCCGGCTCACCGCGTAAACCAGCGTCGCAAAGGCGGATCGGTTCATCGATTCCCCTCCCCCAAATCCGCCGGCGTAGGCGACGGCGCCATTCCTGCCAGTGCTGCGTCGGAGGTATTCCACAGCGTTGTCCACCGTTTCATCGGGCACACTCAAACCGGCATTTCTCGCCGCAAGCAGGCCCATCAGCATGGCGGCACACACCGAGGTGTCGGCATCAGTCGCATCGGGAGAATAGCGCCACGCTCCGAAACGGTTTTTCTTCGCGGAGGTCGCTGAGCACCGGATCGCAAGATCCAAGGCCTCAGCGATGGAACGGTGACCTTTGTCCTCACCGTCGCCTCCCCAGAGGAGCGATTCGTCCACCGTTCCGTAGGCTTCGCTCAACGCAAGCATCGCAAAGCCATGATGATACATGCTGTTGGGAAAATAGCCGGTGGCAGCATCCTGGCCCAGGATGATGGAACGTATCGCCGCTCTCACGGTGTTTGCATACCTTCCAAAGTTGGGATCTTCCCCACTGGCGAGAAATGCCATGAGGCAAATGCCGTTGAGACCCGATCCGGAATTGCCATCCTCCCAACTGCCATTGGAGGATTGTTTGGAAGCCAGCCAAGCCAGTCCCCGCTCATAGACCAGATCCACTTCAGGCGGAACTTCCGAACCGAACCGAAGCGTTGTCGGCAACTGGGCCTTCACACCTCCGGAGACCGCCAACATCATGGCCACCAGCCCCGCAATTCTGCCTGCCCGCAAAGTCATCATCGTCATTCGTCGGTCCCTTGGGGTTGGCTTTTGGATTTCATCCTGGATTCATGATTGCGCTGGATTCCCTCCCACCAGCCGGAATACTCGGAAGTGGCGGCTTCCCATTTTTTATATTGATCCCCGGAAAGGATACCCTTCACCTCTTTCCCGGGCATACCGGAAACAAAAAGCAGCACCATGCGGAAATCAATGCGGGCATCGGAGTAAAACCGGCTCAGATCCGGGAGGTAATCATGGATGGCGGTTTCCGCCAGAGGACGCATTTTTAGCAACTGATCCTCAGTCAGGCCGACCGCCCCATCCAGCCCGACCAGCAACATCTCAGTGATGGCCTTCCGACGATATTCATCCCGGTCGGATTGGGCTTTCTCCCATGCCAGTCGTTGGTTGTCATCAAGAGATGCCGCGAGACCGGCTTTCCAAATCGACTCGGCCTCTACCCGGCTGACGTCCAGAGAATAGGTGCCAATGGATTTTAGTATTTCCTGGATGGTTTGCGGTGTCGCCGTCTTGGTTTGGGACCGGGCACGGCTTTCCATGGAGGCCCGTTGCTTGTCGAGCGACCGCTCGGCCGCTCCGAGAGCAACGAGGTTCAGCTTTTCCAGTGACGGTCCGTCCAGTTTGAGCACCCGCCCCATATCTTCAATGACCTGTTTCAGTCTCTCTTTGAGCCGGGTCCGTTGCAAATCTGCCTGCTTGTCCAGGTAGCCGGACAACTCCTGCTGCACCACTTCAGCCCCGGTAAAGCCTCCCTCCACTTCGAAGATGGTTGAGACGTTCTTGGAAACAGCTTCCTTCGTGCCAGCCTCCGTCTGCGATCCAGCAAGAACCACGGCCCCCTTTCCTTGGGCGCGGGCCTCGACCGCGACCATGCCGAAGATCAAGCCAAAGAGCCCCAGCCATGTGAACCTGATCCCTCTCATCCTCACTGCTTGCCGGCCGCTTTGCGGACCGCCTCCATGTTTTGCCACCAGCCCGAATAGCGGGATCCTGCCTGGTCCCATTGCTTCTTCTGATTGGGGTGGATGATCTCCTTGACCTTCTCAGAGGGAATCCCCTGCAGAAAAACCAACAGCCCTTCGGAATTCTGCAGCATGTAACCAAAATTCTCCTGATCCTCAACAAAAGGGAGATACTCTTCCAAGACAGTAACCAAAAGAGGCTCCAACTGTCCGCGCTGCCCCGGGGTCAGCCTCACCGATCGGTCGACCTCGGACACCGCGACCATCGCCATGGCTTTCGCCCGCCGCTGAATGCGGTCGCTTTCGACCGAGGTCCAACGTTTCCGCTCCTCCGAAGTCAACTGTGAGGCGAGCAGTTTTTCGAACTCCGCCTCTTCAATGGCGGCTGCCGAAGACTCTCCCGATTCCGATTCCTGATTGAACCGCACACTGCCCTGTTCGAGGTAATCGAGAATCTCTTCTTCGGAATTGCCGGAACTTTTGACAAAAGTCCTGACCGGTTTCTCCTGCCCCTCTCGCCACGCTTTCAAGGAAGCCTCAACAACACCGTCGATTCCTTCGCGGAGGGCTTTGGCCCGCTTTTCATCGACCGGCAATCCTCCCACCAAGCGCTCCACCTGTCGTTCCAAGTCCGATTTGCGCTCCAAGCGCCGGGCGTCAACCAGCCGGTCCAGATAATCCCCGATCGCCTTTTCAAGACGGTTTTTGGCTTCATTTTTTGCCTTTTCCCAGGTGGCGTATTCGGCAGCAGAAAGCGTTTTTCGCACGGCATCGTCCATGTCCACCGTGGAGACTTCTGCGAGGGATTTCTCCATGCCGGGAAACCGGTTCGAACCGGCCCGGAAGACCTCCAAAACATTGGGATACATCCCCAAATAGGCATTCCTCGCAAAAATACCACCAAACTCCCTCGCGATGTCTGCGGAAGGCTTGCGCGACTTTTCGGCCACCTCCGCGACCGCATTTTTCAGAGCGTCGATCTTC
This sequence comes from Verrucomicrobiales bacterium, assembly GCA_020852405.1. Lineage (GTDB taxonomy): Bacteria > Verrucomicrobiota > Verrucomicrobiia > Verrucomicrobiales > DEV007 > JACKQE01. The sequence continues at coordinate 3,040 of JADZAX010000119.1, read as the reverse complement.
TCTTTGGGAAAGCCCGTCTCGATCACCAAATCGTCGACCCGCCGTTCCATTTGCTGTCTGCGTTCGACAACGTTTTTGTCGGCAGATTCCTGGACATAAGCCTCAAGTGCCTCCTCGACAGATTTCCTTCGTTTGGCCATTTCCGCATCCCAGAGGGCATACTCCTCTTTGCTCAGGAGGCGCTGCAAATCCTCAAGCCAGGCAGTTTGCTCCGGAGGCACCTGGGTTCCCGCCTTCTCCTCGCGGTAGACGACCCAGTGTTCTTCATAGACCTGAACAGCGCCGGGAGGGCTTCCTCCGGCCTCTTTCTGTAGTTTGCGGTAGACCTTCTCCATCTGCTGGCGCGTCCGCTCCTCGAACCCGGTGAGAGCTTTCGCGGCGGCTTCCTCTAAAGCCGGACGCTTGTTCTCCGGCGCTTTGGTGGTTTCAAGAATTTCGCCCACCACGGTGGCCAGACCTTCTTTTTGAGAGTCGACCGTGCTTTTGATGGCCCCTTCCACGAGGGCAATGCGATCTTCCTTGCCCCCGTCCTTTTCCTGGGCCAGTCCGGTCAGGCCAAAGGACAGAGCCAGGGCCACCACAGGGAGAAAGGCCATAACGCGATGGATGCTGTGGCCCCATCGGGTCATGGGAGGGTGCCTCCTTCCGGAGCCACCGAACGCTCGTTGGATTTGGCCCCTTCCAAAGCATTGAAATAAGCATCCAAGCCAGAGCGGAACTCCTCGGGAAACTCCCGACCGGCCCTGCCGGTGGATTGGTCAACGTTCCGATTTTGGATCGAGGCGGAGGGATCCGCGCCAGGACCGATTTCATTCAAGGCGGCCATCGCTGCGGTAGCGGCCCCACCGCCGCCTCCGGGGTTGGAACCTCCACCGCCGCCCCCGCCCGGATTCTGCCTCCGGGCTTGGAGAAGCAACTCGATGATCTCCGACTCAGCAGCCACTGCGGGTGCCCCCGTATCCGGTTTGCCCAGAATCGACTCCGCTTCATCCATCACGGTGACCACAGCCGAAAGCAGCTTCAGTTCTTTTCCGAACCGTTGCACCCCATCGGGAAGGTTTACCACGTCACCGGCGGCATCCCTGATTTTCTCTGCCAGATCGGCCTGAGTGGACGCCAGAATGCGGGCTTTGACCTTGTGCGAACCCGCTTCCAGGGCAGGCCGACTGTTCTCCAATTCCCGGGTTTCATCCCGCAGTTTCATTTCGTCATAGAGCACCTGCATGACCTTCAGGACAGTCTCCGGAGGCAGGGCATCACCATTGGCTCCCCCTTTGCAGTTCGAGGCCTCGGCCGCAGCAACCATCTCTTCAGCCCAACGGTCGAGCGTATCCCCCCAATATTCGGCCCCACTGATGGTCCGTCCACTGAGGTTGATGTCCGCTTCCGTGCCCACTTTGGCCAATGCCGAAACGATTTCGACTTTCTTCATCTGGTCGAGGACATTCTTGAACCGGGCATCCTGCTTGCGTTGGTAGTAAGCCTCCAAATCGCTCTGAATGACTCTCACGGAATCGCTTTCAACTTTGGCCCGTGAGGCCACGTCGGAGGAACGGGCGGCGACGGGTTCGGTCACGGCTTTCTTGGGCAAACCGAATCCGCCAAGGGTTTCCTTGTTCATGTCGGCGGCCATCGCAATCTGTTTCCGGGAGGCGGCCTTGAGTCGTTTGACGAACGTGCTGGCTTCGAGACTCGCGAGGAGTTCCTGCAATTGGTCGGTAACCTTGGCAAACCGCTCCAACAGGTCGCGCTGCTCATGGAGCGCCTGTTTCATCTGGTCTCCGGCAGGACTCTGTCCCTCATCTCCACCGGGCTTTTTCGAAGGTGGAGGTCCTCCCGAGAGGGTCGTCGTGGGAAGAGTCAGCATGCCGCCACTGGGTTTCTTCGGGGCCGCGTTGGGATCCTCTTCCGGCTTGGTTTGGGCATAAAATCCGGCTTCGCGGTCGGAGACCGAAGGCATGGCCTCTTTGGGAGCGGCATTCGGATCCATCGGTTTCGGAGGACCTCCCGGCAAAGGTTGAGGCCCTTGGCTGACTTGGGGCGCGCTGGAGGACTTGCCTCCCGGCGGTTGCGCCTCCCCTGGCGGTTTGGAACCTTCTCCGGGCACCCCCGGTTTGGTATCGTCGGGCGGATTTCCTTGCGCCGTGGAGGCTTGATTGCCGGCCACCTTGGCATTGGCGGAAGCTTTCAACAGGTTGGCCACGGAAGGCATGCGCTGGTCGGCGATTTCCTTCAGGGTTTTCAGCATACCAGCCCAGTTCTCCAGCCTGCCGGCATCGAAAGCATCGTTCCGGGTCGCCTGCTCGACCAAGCGACGTCCATTGTCGTTGAGACTTGCCAACCGGGCGGCATTGGCATTCTCTGCCGCAGCCTGCTGGGCAATGCGCCTACGAATCTCTGGACGGTCGAGTTCATCAGCCTTAAGGCCATGCAGTTCCTCATTGGCCGCATGGAGACGCTGTTCGTGTTCGTAGGTTTCCTTCGCCGCAGCCAGCCAGCGTCCGAATTGCTCGGTCAACCAGATGGCGTGCTCGTCTTTGTTGAGTACATAGAGCAAAAAGGCAGGAGAATAGGACCGCGGCGCCCCGGGACGGTAGTCCTCCGCCCAAGCGCGAACTTCCAAGGCCTGTGCGGCGACCCCTTCACGGGCGGCGGAAAAGGTGGCTCGTTCGGTGATCGCCTTCTGCTCTGGACCACCCGCTGCCGCCACCTTGTCACCGTGGACCTGCTGGTCCGGCGCGAGGGCAGGATCCGCTCCGGTCCATTCCAGTCCCGCGCGTTTGATGCCAACATCGTCCCGCACCTCGATGTCGAAGGAAACGACTTCGGTTTCCAAGACCACCTGTTCCAGGGTTTCTCGACGTGCCACCACCTCGGGCGCGGAGTCGTCAATGGCCCGCACCTTCAATCGCAACGGTTCCCGCGCACTGAGGCCATCGGCATCCTCCCAGAGGAAGACGCGCTCTCCATCGTCCTGGACTGCCACGGCCCCCGTCTTGACCTGACCCCCCTCCACCCGTTGGGCAATCCCATCCATCGT
>JADZAX010000118.1 GCA_020852405.1 Verrucomicrobiales bacterium | reverse complement strand
GCCATCACGGTCAGGACTTCTATCTCCGGTTCCAAGCCCGATCTCTCCAGGGTCGGCGTGGGGACAGCGGATCTGCCCGCTTCCCAGATCATTCCGGATGACCGCATGAACCGCATTGCAGTGATTGCCCCACCGACCGATGCGGCCTACATTATCCAGTTGATCAAGCAGTTCGATCTGCCGGCCGACAGTCCGGAGCCTGTGGAGCGCCGACTTCGGCATGTCAAGGCCAACGACATTCTATCCGTAGTGGTCGATGTATTGCAGGACCGGGGCAGTGGCGAAACCATCCTTCCCGGAGGGCGGACCATTCAGACCCGGTCCACTCCCGTTTCTTCCTCACAGTTGTCCACCGTCACCGGGACCAACCGCAACACCGCCCAGAACAATCAGAACCGGACCCAGCAGGCCACCACGGATTCGGCCACCAACGATGGCGGGCGGGCGGATCAGATCGCCTTTCCAGTGGATGAGGTGGCGCCGATCTCCGTTCTGATTGGAAAGACCCGCATCATTGCCGATCGTCAGTCCAACACCATCATCGTGGTGGGGGATTCGGTCGCCCAGAAGACCGTGCTTGACATCATCGACACCCTGGACCGTCGTCCGGCGCAGGTCTATCTCGCGACCGTGATCGGCGAAATGACCCTGGATGACACCATTCAGTTCGGCGTGGACTACCTTCAAAAGTTCACCAAATTTCACGGTGACAATCCCCTCGACGGGGGCATCGCCTCCAGCAATATCAATGCCCGGGATGATGTCATCACCAACGGCAACATTGCCGATATGCGGGACAACATCATCACCACCGCGTTTGGGCCCGCCGCCGGATTGAACATCTATGGTCAGATTGGCCAGACTCTGGACACGGTCATCAATGCCTTGGAAACCACGCAACGGTTCAAGGTCCTTTCCCGTCCGGTTGTTTACATTCAAAATGGCAAACGCGCCGAGATCACTTCCGGGCAGGAAGTCCCGGTGCCGACGGAGAGTCTGACGGACTCCTCCGGGCAGATCAACAACACCGCTGCCGTGCGGACATCCATCGACTACAAGCAGGTCGTTCTGAAACTGGAAGTGCTCCCCACCATCAATGAAGACAACGAGGTCACTCTCGACATTGTCCAGGTCAACGACCGCGTGATTGGGACTCAGCGTGTTGCGGACAGTGACGTCCCCATCGTTGGCAAACAGGAATTGAACACGACGGTCACCGTTCCAAACCGATCCACGATCGTCCTGGGGGGCCTGATCTCCGAGCGCAAGGACAACAACGATGCCGGTGTCCCTTTCATCCAGCGCATTCCTTTGCTGGGACATGCCTTCAAGAACACCAACAATCAGAAGACCCGCACCGAGCTCATGATTTTCATCCAACCCATCGTCGTGAGCGACAACAGCGATTTGCCTGCCGCCAGCTATGACGAGGATGTCCGTTCCAACGTCGGGGAAGATGCCGCCCGTGTCTTTCCCGGACCCGGGACGCCCACGGAGATGCACCAGCAGGGACGTCCGGTGGAACGGGTGCAACAGCCCTTCTTCAAACGTCTTTTCGGAGGCCTCAAACGGAAGAATCCGGGAGCTCCTCCGGTGCCCGGAGTGGAGCGGGTCGAGGAAGGTACCGCCGTGCCTGTCCCACCGATTCCCTGAGGCTGTTCTGAATCGTGATCAAAGTACATCGTGTCCTGGTCAGCCGATTGGTGGAAGCCCTCGGTGATGTTTTTGTCGGTGGGTATTACGCCGACAAAGTCATCGAGCGTCATTTCAAAGCCCATCCCAAATGGGGGGCTCGGGATCGGCGCCAGTTTGCCGAAGCGGTTTACGAAGTAACCCGGTGGTGGCGTTGGTATTGGCATTTGGCCGGACTCCCCGATGTCGAATCGCTGGATCGATCCCTCATTTCGCCCGGTCGGATCTGGCTTGTTTGGGGCGCATACTGGATCGATTTCCATGGGGAATCTTCCGGAATGCCCGAGTGCCAAGGGTTGACTCCCGAGGTGGTTGAGCGGCGTCGCAACACCCCGGTCAGCCCCGCGATCCGGGCCAGTGTGCCAGATTGGCTGCATGGACTTGCCTCGGCAGAACTGGGGGAGGCGGACTGGAATCAGTTGATCGCGGCCTTGAACCTTCCGGCTGACGTATTTTTGAGGGCCAACCCACTGAAAAACACCCGGGACGAGCTGGCCGCAACCCTTGATGCCGTGGACATTGCCAGTTCGAATGTTCCCGAAGCGTCCGATGCGCTGAGGCTCGAGCGGCGGCAAAATGTTTTCGCCACGCAGGCTTTCCGGGAAGGCCTTTTTGAGGTGCAGGACGCTGCCTCCCAACAGATTGTGCCCTTCCTTCAAATTCAACCCGGCCAAAAGGTGATCGATGCCTGTGCCGGAGCGGGAGGCAAGACCCTGCACATGGCCGGACTGATGGGCAACAAAGGCCGCATTCTTGCCCTCGACATCCATGATTGGAAGCTCAAGGAGCTAAGAAAGCGGGCGGCGCGCAATCAGGTCGACATCGTGGAGACCCGGCCAATAGATCCCAAGACCCTGAAACGGCTCCGTGGCACGGCCGACCGCTTGCTGCTCGATGTGCCGTGCTCGGGGCTCGGAGTGCTGAGACGCAATCCCGATGCGAAGTGGAAACTCAGTCCCGAGGAGATCGGCCGTCTTCGGGTGCTTCAGGCTGGGATCCTGACTGATTACTCCCGGATGGTGAAGCCCGGAGGCAAAATGGTCTATGCCACCTGCAGCCTCCTGCCCGGTGAGAATGAATTCCAGGTCGAAGCCTTTCTCCGTGAATGCGGGGGGGAGTGGGAGTTTGAGGAGCAGCGTCAGTGGCGTCCCGACCGTGAGGGGTTTGATGGCTTTTTTGCGGCGCGGCTGCGCAAACGCCCCTGATGATGATTCCGGGACGGAGCGTTCTCAGCGGTACCATTCCTGCCGGATCTCCACCAGGACCTGCTCCAAGGCTTGCCGGTCAGGTTCTTCCGGCAGATCGCTGCGGGCGAACTCCTGTTCGATGATGCCAAGCTTTTCCCCGGCCATGGCCATGAGGTCTTCGTAGGCAAAGTCTCCCCGGCGGATGCTGAGAAGAAAATCACGGTCGGGTCGCTGCACTGTGATCTTTCCCGTCGTGGCAATCTCACTGGCCATTTCGAGCAAGCGGAAAGTGTGCATGAGGTTTTTGGAGTCGTAGTTGCGACCGTGGGTGGTGTTTGTCAGGTGGCGTTCCGGGTTCCTCTTCTGCACCCACTCTTGGTAGTCCCGGTGCTCTTTGCAGTGACGCTGGAACCCGTCACGATTGTATTGCATCCAGCCTTCGGGCTGCGCTTCTTTGGGAACACTGGTGGTCCTGGGTTCCGTGGCATCCGGGCCTTCACTGAAGATCCCCCGGTAGCCAAGTCTGCCGGCGGGATCATGGAAAATGGCATAGACTCCCTTCAAATGCGGCACGTTGACCAATCCGCAGTCTCCGCTTCGCATCCCCCGGTTGGCCAGCCAGGTTGCGAGGGGGATTGAGCCCTGCCCTTCGACGACATGGCAAAAATCAAGGGGTTGCCTTCGTTCGGAGGGCTGGGGATTGACAATCTTTTTGTTCAAACCCCGTGCCTTTTTTACCTGTGACACGGCATAGCCCGCAAAGGAGTGGAGGCACAACTTTGACAGAACCAGACGGGGATCAATGCGGGCCCAGAGAGGATGTTGGTGGCGCGTCAATTCCGGGCCCGCGAAGAGGATCTCGAGCACGGTGGGATTGTTGCGGCACAGTAGGCTGATGAAGCGCCCGATTTCGTAGTAGATTTCGTCCTGATCTTCCGCGGAGAGTTGCTCCACGGGATCCAGTCCATAGAAATTTCCGATGGGAGCGACAAAGACCCCCCTCAGATCCGTGTCAGAGCCGGGCAGATCTGTTCCATAGGCCCGGCTCCCGGCCAGGCATTCATACAGGAGACACCCGGACGACCGAGCCTGCTGGAGCGTGATCACCAAGGTTGGAAGCGACGTTGGCGGGTCCTCGCCCGGTGATCCTCAAGGAAGAGGAAAACGCTGGTTCATCGCCACGACCCGTTGCCGGATCGACTCCAGCACCTCCGGCTTTTTCCGGTTGGTCAGGGCTTCATGAATCATCGTGGCGACTTCCGCCATGTCTTCCACTTTCATGCCGCGGGAAGTCACCGCAGGAGTGCCGATGCGGATGCCTCCTCCTTTGAAGGGAGATTCCGTATCAAAGGGAATGGAGTTTTTATTCACAGTGATGCCGGCATGGTCGAGCGCCTCCTGGGCTTCTTTCCCGTTGAGTCCGCTCGGCCGCAGATCGATCATGAAAAGGTGGTTGTCGGTGCCGCCGGAAATGATCCGGTAACCGGCATCGGCGAGACCGCCGGCGAGAGCCTGCGCATTCTTCACGATTTGCTGCTGGTAGGCGCGGAATCCGGGCTGGAGCGCTTCATGGAAACAGACGGCTTTCGCGGCGATGACATGCATCAGCGGGCCTCCCTGAACACCGGGGAACACCGTGGCATTGATCTTTTTCGCCAATTCATCATCATTTGTCAAAATCAGGCCACCCCGCGGACCTCTCAGGCTTTTGTGGGTCGTGGTGGTCACAAAATGAGCATGGGACATCGGCGAGGGATGCACCCCGGCGGCGACTAAACCGGCGATGTGGGCCATGTCGACGAACAGGTAGGCTCCCACGGTATCGGCGATTTCACGCATCCGGGCGAAGTCGATGACGCGAGAGTAGGCGGAGGCCCCTGCGGTGATCATCTTTGGCTGGTATTCCAAGGCGGCGGCGGCGAGCGCATCATAGTCGATGGTCTCGCTTTCCGGGGAAACGCCGTAGTGTTTCACTTCGTAAAATTTCCCCGAGAAGTTCGCAAAGTGACCATGGGTGAGATGTCCTCCGTGGCTCAGATCCATGGTTAGGATGCGGTCTCCCGGGTCCAGGACGGAGAAATAGACCGCCGCATTGGCCTGGCTGCCACTGTGGGGTTGGACATTGGCGTGTTTGGCCTGGAACAATTCGCAGGCCCGGTCAATGGCCAGTTGTTCCACCTGGTCCACATTCTCGCAGCCGCCATACCACCGGCGTCCGGGGTACCCTTCGGCATATTTGTTGGTCAGGCAGGACCCCTGGGCCTGCTGGATGGCCCGGGAAGCGAAATTTTCCGAAGCGATGAGTTCGATATTATCGCGTTGACGGATTTCTTCGCGAACAATGGCCGCAGCGATGACTGGATCGGTGGCGGTGAGTTGAGCTCCGATCAGGTCCGCCGGATCACTGCAAGACAGTTCGATTTTCGAAACCCGGCGGACATGGCGTTCCCCTTGGCTGAAGGAGGTTTCAAGCCAGGCCTGGAGGATTTCCTTGCCCAATTCGGGACTGGTGGTGGCGCCTGCGAGACAAAGCACGTTGGCGTCATTGTGATCCCGCGAAATTTTCGCGGTCGCCACGTCATGAACCAAAGCCGCTCTCACGCCGGGATGGCGGTTGGCGGCAATGCTGACTCCGATGCCTGTGGTGCAGACCAGGATGCCACCGGAGTAGGCCCCCGAAGCCACGGCACTGGCCACCCGATTGGCAAAATCCGGATAATCCACCGACGCGGAGGAGTGCGTGCCGATGTCCTCGACGCTGTGACCATGGTCACCAAGCCAGGCGACAAGGGCGTCTTTCAAAAGGTAACCGCCGTGATCGGCGCCGACTATGATACGAGCAACGTGGGAGTTGGGCATGGGGTGTGGGGAAAAAATGGGGGTGAGGTTCAGGAGGGGTCCGCAGGAACCGATCGCAGGAAATTCAAAACACTGGGCACCGACTCCAGAATCAGATTGCGGGTGCGTTCATAATCGCGTTTCCCGCGACCGATGGGATCCGGGACGTCGAGATCAATGCCATCCCTTCCGACGAGAAACTCGCGCAGCACGAATGTCTTCTCCGTCGCTTCGGGAAAGATGGCCTGGAGCAAAGCTTGGTGTGCTTCGGTCATTCCGAAAATGCAATCCGCCCAAGCGATCAATTCCGGGGTCACCTGAAGGCTGCGCAGGTCCGAAATGTCCAACCCTTGTTCCGCCATGACCTCGACAGCGTGCCAACTGGGAGGTTGGCCATCGACCGTCGAGATTCCGGCGGACCGCACCATGATTTCTTCCTCTATGCGCTTCGTGGCATGACGGAAGAGTCCCTCAGCCATGGGGCTGCGGCAGATGTTTCCGGTGCAAACGAAGAGAAGTTTTTTCATGGATCGGGATGCCCCGACTCCCGGGAGAGCGAAGGACAGCGGCGAACGCGCACAATGCTCCCCACCTTTCCCGATGTCAAAAGACAATCCAGTGATCGGGTGCGAGGACTTTCCGCCTTAACCATGTTCTCGGAAAATTATGGTTGTCTGGATAATTATGAATGCCTACTAAATGGTTCGGAGCACCGGTCAAAAAAGTGGACCAACCTGCCTGACAGTTGCTGTTTTGCGAGGGTCGATCTTCGTGCTCAGACCTATTCCCTGCCTTCAGGCCAGGAAACCAGCGGGCTTGGCGCTGGTAGGTTCAATGCCTTTCGGGCCCCGGGCAATGTCCTTTCCGGCTGATTTTGAGCCCTGGTCGGCAAAACTTCCGTTTCGATCCTTGCAGTGGCCCATTTCACGGAGACATTGTGCCCCCTTTCAGACTGACTGCTTCCGATGCCGCAAATCACCATTCCTCACAACTCGGAAACCTCGGGAATCCGACCCATTCGACGCCTCCTCGTCGCCAACCGCTCGGAAATCGCCATCCGCATCATGCGGGCCGCCACCGAGTTGGGCATCCGCACTGTCGCCATCTATGCCCGGGAGGACCGGTTCTGTCCGCACCGGTTCAAGGCGGATGAAGCCTATGAATTGGACCATTCCAAAGGTCCGGTGGGCGCTTACCTCGACATTGAGGGCATTGTGGCCCTGGCCAAGGAGAAGGGGGTGGATGCCATCCATCCCGGATACGGGTTCTTGTCGGAAAATCCTGACTTTGCCAAGGCCTGTGCCCGAGAGGGGATCATTTTCATCGGGCCTGAGCCTGGTGTTCTCGATCGGATGGGGGACAAGACGGCGGCCCGTCAGGTGGCGGAACAACTCGGTGTCCCCACTCTGCCGGGCACCAAAGATGCGATCGAAGACCGCAAAGATGCGATGGAGGTCGCCCAAAAGGTCGGCTTTCCTTTGATCATCAAAGCTGCCTTTGGTGGTGGTGGCCGCGGGATGCGTGTGGTAGAGCGGCAGGAAGACCTTGAGCGACTGCTTGACGAAGCCCAGACCGAAGCCAAACGCGCTTTTGGCAATGGAGCGGTCTTTTTGGAGAAATTCGTCGGCAAGGCCAAGCACATCGAAGTGCAGATTCTTGCCGACAAACATGGCAACGTTCTGCATCTTCATGAGCGTGATTGCTCCGTGCAGCGGCGTCACCAGAAGGTCATCGAGCAGGCACCCAGCTACGGCATTGATCCGGCCATCATCTCTGGATTATGCCAGGCCGCCATTGAGATCGCCCGTGAAGTGCGCTACACGCACGCCGGAACGGTCGAGTTCCTCGTCGACATCGAGCGCGGCGAATGGTTCTTCATCGAGATGAATCCTAGGATTCAGGTGGAACACACCGTGACCGAGGAAATCACCGGTATCGATCTGGTGCGGGCCCAGATTCAGATTGCCCAAGGATACACGCTCCACGGCGAAGCACTCGGGCTCCCGCAACAGGATCAGGTCGAAAAAAGCGGCTATGCCATTCAATGCCGGATCACCACCGAGGACCCGGAGCAGGCTTTCACGCCGGACTTCGGCAAGATTCTCACCTACCGCAGCCCCGGTGGTTTCGGTGTGCGACTTGATGGTGCCCTCGGCGCGGCCAATGCGGTCATCACACCGTTCTATGATTCCATGCTGGTCAAGGTCACGATCTTCGGGCGGACACTCGATGTCGCGCTGGATCGCATGCACCGGGCGCTCAATGAATTCCGCATCCGCGGGGTCAAAACCAACATCCCGTTTCTGCTCAACGTCATCCACGATCCGGTGTTCCGCGAAGGGAAGGCGACGACGCGCTTCATCGACACCAATCCGCAACTCTTTGCCTTCACCGCGCGCAAGGACCGGGCGACCAAGCTGCTCAACTACCTCGCCGATGTCATCGTCAATGGGAATCCCTTTGCCAAGGGCCACCGGCTCACGGCTCCGATGATCCAGGCCCCGCTGCCGAAGACCGACCTGCGGGTCGCCCCGGCCCCGGGAACGAGGGATATCCTGCTCGACCTCGGTCCGGAGGATTTCTGCCGGGATTGGGTGGCGAAACAAAAGCGGCTTCTCATCACCGACACCACCATGCGCGACGCGCACCAGTCGTTGCTTGCCACCCGGATGCGCACCTTTGACATGCTGGCTCTGGCCGAGACGCTGGCGCGGCGCACGCCGAATCTTTTCTCCCTCGAAATGTGGGGCGGGGCCACCTTCGATGTCTCGATGCGGTTCCTGCGGGAGGATCCCTGGGAGCGTCTCCGCGGACTGCGTGAACGGATTCCCAACATTCTGTTCCAGATGCTCTTCCGGGGTTCCAATGCGGTCGGCTACAGCAACTATCCTGACGCCGTGGTGCGAGGCTTTGTGAAGCATGCGGCGGCTAGCGGCATGGATCTGTTCCGTATCTTTGACAGCCTCAATTACCTTCCGAACCTCGCTCCGGCGATGCAGGCCGTGCGTGAGGAGACCAAGTCGATCTGCGAAGGCACGCTCTGCTACACCGGGGACATTCTCGATCCCAAACGCGACAAATACGGTCTGAAGTATTACGTCAAACTGGCCCGCGAACTGGAAAAGATGGGAGCCCATATGCTCTGCATCAAAGACATGGCGGGACTTGTCCGCCCCTATGCCGCCAAGAAACTCGTGCAGACGCTGAAAGAGGAGATCGGGCTTCCCATCCATTTCCACACCCATGACACCAGCGGGTTGAATGCGGCGAGCATTCTCCAGGCTGCCGAAGCCGGCGTGGACGTGGCCGATGCCGCCATCGCCTCCCTTTCCGGCGGCACCAGCCAGCCCAATCTCAACAGCATCGTCGCCAGTCTCCAGCACACCGCGCGGGACACCGGACTCGATCTCGACACGCTGCAGGAATACACCGACTACTGGGCCGCGGTCCGGAAGTTTTACGTGCCGTTTGATACCAGCGAACCTTATGGTACCGCGGAAGTCTACCTTCATGAGATGCCTGGCGGGCAATACACCAATCTCAAAGAGCAGGCCACCGGCATGGGATTGGGGCACCGCTGGCCGGAGATCGCTCATGCCTATGCGGAGGTGAACCAACTCTGCGGAGACATTATCAAAGTGACCCCTTCAAGCAAAGTTGTCGGGGATCTCGCGATTGAGTGCGTGGCCAGAGGGGTCAAGCCTGTCGACATCATCAATCTCAAAGGCACCCAATGGAGCAAGGATGTGACTTCCATGTTCCAGGGATGGCTTGGGGAGCCTTTCTACGGCTTGGAGCCCTCTGAAGCCGTAGATTCCTGGGAAAAGTGGAACACGCTCGCCGAAGCCATTGTCGGCAATGGTCCCCGTATCACCGGTCGTCCCGGTGAGCATGCCGCAGTCATCGACCTCGACGCCGTCCGCACGGATTTGGAAGCCAAGCTGAAAGGTCCGCCTTCCGAGGATGATCTTTGGAGTTACCTCATGTATCCGGACGTTTTCATGAAATACGCCGATTTCCGGAGCTCCTATGGAGATGTCAGCGTGCTGCCAACGCCCTCCTACTTTTATGGATTGCAGGACAAAGAGGAGATCCACGTCGATCTCGAGGCGGGGAAAACTCTCTTCGTCCGGCTGCTCAATCTCACCGAACCCGACCATCACGGTCAACAGACTGCCATCTTTGAGTTGAACGGTTATCCCCGGCACACCACGGTCTCGAACCGGCATCTCGCGGTGGAGTCGGCGGCGCGGCCGAAAGCGGATCCGGCTGATCCTTCCCATGTGGGAGCCCCGATGCCGGGCATGGTCGCCAGTATCGCTGTCAGTGTGGGACACCAAGTCAAGGAAGGTGAGCCATTGCTGACCCTTGAGGCGATGAAAATGTTCGCCGCCATCACCGCTCCGGCGGCCGGAACCGTGCGGGAAATCTGTGTCCAACTGGGCGAAAGCATCGAAGCCAAAGACCTGCTCGTCCGTCTGGGCTAAGCCACGCTCCGGGGATGGAAGTCCTCAGTTGTTGGGGACGCGCAGCCATTGCACAGAGTCGATCACAACATAGCCGTCAGCGTTCTGGTTGCTGATGGTCACTGCGGCGTTAGCTCCGAAGTCAAAGGTTCCGAGAGTGGCAAACCCGTTCTCCAGGGGAGGTGTCGTGCGTTGGTTGACACGGACTTCCGCGGTGCCGGCTGAGTGCTCAATGGTGACTCTGACATTTCCCGCCCGGTTGGGATTGGGGGGATAGCCAAGTCGCACCTCATAGCGCCCAGCTCCCGGCAAGGTTGCTTCAAAGCGCGCGCTGCATTTCCCGTCCGCGGAGTTTCCATCATGCTGATAGCCATCTCCGACGAATCCTTTGGCGGAATGGCTTTCTTGCCAGGAGCCGTGGAGCACCGCCTTGGTATCGTCCACCACCACGCCGGGCAGCTTGGCTGGAACAAGTCCAACGACTCCCCCCACCTGACCCTGGTAATCGAGCACCTGTCCGTCGGCTAGAAGACGTTCGCGGAGCGACGCATAGGGCAGGTCCTGGACCGAGAGACCCTGCTCCAGTGCCAAGACTGCAGCAGTGGCGGCGGATTGGCCCAGAATCATAAAAACAGGTTCCATCCGGATACTGCCGAAGGCGATGTGGGAGCTGGAGACACAGACTGGAACGAGCAGATTGGCGACTGAATCGCGCTTCGGCACCAGGGCTCCGTAGGCGATTTCATAGGGACCCTTGGTCGGCACGCCGATGTCGCCCTCATTCTGCACGTGGCCCTCCGGCGTGATGTAGCGTTGCACGTTGTGGGAGTCGATCGTGTAGGAGCCCATGCCAACTGAATCCGGAGTGGGTCGCTTTTTGCGGAGTTCGTTTTCCGTCATGACATACAGCCCGGTCATGCGCCTGGCCTCCCGGATGTAAAGCTGGTGGGACCAGCCTCCGGTGTCGGTGAATTCATCTTTCGGCAGACCCCAGATTCGCATTTCCTGGCTCACTTCCGGCGGAACCCGTGGGTCGTTCGCGATGAAATAGAGCCAGCCCTTTTGGTAGGCTTCATGGTCCCGGATGATTTCCTGTCTCCGGGCATAATCCGCCTCAGGATAGTCGTGGTTCGCTCCGATGTGGTCGGTGCTGAAAGGACCATGGTTGTTGGTGTCAGTCTTGTGGTTGGGAATGGGATCGAACTTTCCAAAAGTCTCGCGCCAACCGGCATCGAACACCCGGAGAAGCAGTTCATAGCGCGCCGGGTCATAGCCTTCCGGTTTGGGAAAGGGAATGCGGTTTTCCGCCACGTTGGTCAGGCACATGCGGAAGCAGTAAGCCTGGACGCGGTTGTCCCCGTCGCCATAGTTGCCGGGAGGAGCGGTGCTGATTTCGGCGAGGACCCCGCTGGCGGGATCGCCGGGTGTTTTGTAGGGACTGATGGGAGGGAGTTTTCCAAAATGATGGCCATGGTGAAGGATCCCAGTCTGGATGCCGTTCCATTCTTCCCCGTAGACACTTTGGGCCTCACGTCCAACATGGTAAGGCACGCCCGCGGCGGCCATAAGGTCGCCCTCATAGGTGGCATCGAGGAACATTTTTCCGGTGAACACACGGCCGTCCACGGTGGCCAGGGAAACGATCCGGTCCCCGTTCTTGGCGACTCCGGTCTCCCTGTTCAACAAGGCGCTGCGGACCACCGTGATCCCGTGTTCTTTGATGAAATCCTCAAAAACCTGCTCCGCGGCGTGAGGTTCGAAAATCCACATTGTGCGGTTTTCCCCGTCCACTGCCGGAGTGCCCTGGCCTTTGCCACCGTATTCCTCCTTTTTTTGCCAGACCCAGCTGGCCTGATTGTCGTAGTGTTGCCAGATGCGGTGGTAGAACTCCCGCGCCAGGCCTCCGATAACGGCCTTGTTGCCCGTGTCGGTGAACCCGAGTCCGCCGCTGGAAAGTCCGCCGAGGTGTTTGTCGGGGCTGACCACGATGACACTGCGTCCCATTTTCTTCACCTGGACAGCTGCGGTGACAGCCGCACAGGTGCCTCCATAAATGATGACGTCGGCTTCGTCGGCCCGGGCCGTCCAGACAGCGGAGCAGAGGGTGGAGACCAGAATGGGCAGGAGGCGCGTCGTCATCGGGGGATCAGGGATGGTTCGGAATCATGGCGGGATCGGCGTCGACGATTTCCCAGGGCAGGCCATAGCGATTCAGGTCCTGCATGAAGCCGTCGGGATCGAGCTGCTCCACATTCCAGACCCCCGGCTTGCGCCAGTCGCCCCCCTCCAGGAGCTGCTTGCCGGCGATCATGGCGGGCACTCCGGTGGTGTAGGAGATGGCCTGGGACTTCACTTCCCGGTAGCACTCCTGGTGGTCGCAGATGTTGTAGAGGTATTTGGTGACCCGTTGGCCATTTTTGGTGCCGTCGATGAGGCATCCGATGCAGGTCTTGCCCTTGGTTCGTGGTCCGAGCGAGGCCGGGTCAGGCAGCACGGCTTTGAGGAATTGCAGGGGGATGATCTGGTTTCCTTGGAACTCGACCGGTTCGATGGAGGTCATTCCCACATTCTCCAGCACGCGCAGATGGGTCAGGTAGCGCTCGGAAAAAGTCATCCAAAAGCGGATGCGGCGCAGTCCCGGCAAGTGTTTGACGAGGCTTTCCAGCTCCTCGTGGTAAAGGAGATAGATGTCCTTGGTGCCGACTTCAGGATGGGGGAAGTCGAACGGTTGATGGAACTGCATGGGGTTGGTGACTTTCCATTCTCCCATTTCCCAGTAGCGTCCGTTGGACGTGATCTCACGGATGTTGATCTCAGGATTGAAGTTCGTGGCGAAGGCATACCCATGATCTCCGGCATTGGCATCGAGGATGTCCACGGTGTGGATCTCGTCGAAGAAGTGCTTCAAGGCGTAAGCGCAGTAGATGTTGGTCACGCCGGGATCGAATCCGGCACCCAGCAGGGCGGTCAGGCCTGCCTTCTCGAAGCGCTCCTGGTAGGCCCATTGCCATTTGTATTCGAATTTGGCTTCATCTGGCGGTTCGTAGTTCGCGGTGTCGATATAGTGCACACCGGCTTCAAGGCACGCGTCCATGAGCGTGAGGTCCTGGTAGGGAAGAGCCACATTGATGAGCACATCCGGCTGGATACGTTTCAAGAGAGCGACCGTTTCCGCGACATTGTCGGCATCAAGGGCGGCGGTGTGGACCTTGACCCCGGTCGAGGCCTCCACATCGCGGGCGATGGCATCGCAACGGGACACGGTGCGGCTGGCGTGCCAGATTTCACCGAAGACTTCCGGCAATTGGGCGCATTTGTGGACAACGACGTTGCCGACGCCGCCGGCTCCAACGATGAGGACTTTTTTCATGTGGGTTGGCTCAGGATGGGGGAACAAGGGATGCAGGAAGGTCTGCCGGGAACGGTCCGCGCAGGGCAAGGCTTGTCAAGAAAAGGCGGTGACACCTTCCCCACAACCGGCAAGAGATGTTCCCGTACGGTTCAGAGCGCGGCGGCGAGCAGCGCCCGGGCCGCTTCGGCGACCGCAGGGACGTCGGAGGAAGCCAAATTCGACATCAAAGGCTGGAGCGGCCCCGTTTCGGCAATGCCTGCCAGAGCGACGGCTTCATGCAACACGCGGATGGGATTGATGCTGTTCCGCAGGTCCTCCAAAGGGATGAAAATCGACCGGATTCTCTCCGCCGCCGAGATATCGCCAGCGATGATGTGCCCCAGCATGGCCTGGCTGAGATCCGGGCGGACACAGACACACCCGGCGGTGAAACCATTGATGCCGAAATCCCGCAAGTGCACGATCGCGGGTTGTTCGCCGATTCCACTGACGATGAGGGATGGGTCGACGATTTTGACCAGTGCGTCGAGGTAGGGGTCGACGGTCGGATTCTCGCGCACGATGGCGTATTTCACCCAGGAAACGAGGCCTTCATCCGCGAGGCGGGCCACATTCTCGGGGTTCAGATACCCTTCCTGTTTGATGTAGACGACGACTGGGCGCCCGTATGCCCGCGCAAAGTGGCGGATGCCTTCCTCCGCGCCGGCGGGCGTGGTGATTCCGCTCTGGGGAAGCACCATGACTGTGGGAAAGTCGAAGCTGCGGGCAATTTCCGCCTGATCCATCATTAGTCCGTAGGCGGGGCCGACAGAGGGTGTGATCAGGGTGTCAGGGCCCGCCAATTGGGTGAGCATTTCCAGCAGGGAACGGTACTCCGAGGGACGCACATGATAGAGGTTGGCGTTCCCGCCGTAGAGGAGAATGTTGACGCCTCCGGCCTCAATGTGGCGGATGAGCTGTTCATTGGCACCAGGGTTGAGGGAACCATCCGCATGACGGGCCAGAGGCGGCACGGCAATGACAGAAGAGCGCAGGCGGGCGGGAGTTACGGGAGCGGTGTCCATGGGGAAGGTGGCTGGGGAAATGGGTGAGGTCCAATGGGACCCCTAAATCGGCGAATGTCAATCATTTGCCATGGCAGGGAAGGATCGGAAGGCGCCGCCGGGTTGCCAAAGATGGGCCTGGAGCACCGTCCGGCAGTCGGAGTCATCGGTGTTGGTCCAAGGCCATCCGGGCCGCCCACCATCCGCACATGCCATGGACGCCTCCTCCCGGCGGGGTGGAGGCACTGCAGAGGAAAATCCCCTTTGCCGGGGTGACGTGGGGTTTCAGGGACACCACCGGCCGCGTCAGAAGCTGGCGCCAGTCTGCCACCCCGCCGACGATATCCCCGCCAATGAGGTTGGGGTTGTAGCTTTCATAATCCGCACAGTTCAGAACCCGGGAGGCGAGAATCCGGTCGCGGAACCCCGGGGCGAAACGCTCGATCTGTGACTCCACGGCTCTCCGGCAGTTCTCGGTGGATCCCGCCGGGACATGGCAGTAGGCCCATGCCGTCTGCTTTCCGGCCGGGGCGCGGGTGGGGTCACAGAGGCTCTGCTGGGCGAGAAGCACAAAGGGACGTTCATGATGCCGTCCCTGCCAGGGGGCCCGCTCCGCCACGACCACTTCATCGAGACACCCACCGACGTGAACCGTTCCGGCGCGTCGGCACTCTTCCGACCGCCAGGGAATGGGGCCGTCCAGAGCATAGTCGATCTTGAAAACACCTGGTCCATGGCGGTAGCGACGAAGTTGCCTTTGGTATCCTTTCGGGAGACGGGACGCCGCCAGGCGGGCCAGAGAGGAGGGAGAGGTGTCGAAGAGGTAGGCACGGGCTTCTGGCAAGTCCTCGATGCTGCGGACCGGCCACCCGCAGACGATTTCGCCGCCAAGGCTTTCCAGACAGGCCGCGAGGGCCTTGGCCAACTGACCGGACCCGCCTCGCACCACCGGCCATCCGTTTTTGTGGCCGGCCGCCATCAGCATGAGACCGATCGCGGAGGTTGCCAGCGGCCGGTCCAGTGGGAGCACGGAATGGGCGGCATTCCCGGCGAAGAGGGCGCGGGCCGGTTCCCCGGAGAACCAGCCGCGGGCCAGACTGAGCGCCGAGGGCAGGGCGCGGAGACCGAAATGCAGCATCGCAAGGGGATGCTTTGGCAATCTGGCCGGTCCCAGCAGCTCGTCGAACAGGATCTCCATCCGCTCCACCAAAGGGCCGAGGAGTCTGCGGTAGGCCGCTCCGTCGCGTCCCAGGCCGTCTGCGGTGGATTCCAAACTGTGGTGCAGGACTGCTGCGGTGCCGTCATCGAAAGGGTGGGCCAGGGCGATCTCGGGTTGGACCCACTCCAAGCCATGGGCTTCAAGACCCAAGGTCTGGAAAAAGGGCGAACTGATCCCCATCGGGTGCACTGCCGAGCAGACATCATGGTGGAATCCCGGCAATGTTCCCTCATCGGTGCGGAGACCTCCTCCGGGGGTGGCGTGCCCTTCCACCACGAGGGTGCGCCAGCCTTCGCGGGCCAGGGTGATGGCGGCGGCCAAGCCATTGGGACCGGAGCCGACGATCACGGCATCGTAGTCCCGGTGACGTGGGGTGGAGGAATACGGTGGTGGCATGGGAGGGTGCTTCTTTACACCGGTCAAGCCGGGCCTTCAACCTCCAACCGGAATGACCTGAAGAGCCTGCTTTTTCTTGCGTTTTCTTCACCCTGTCGGCATGCTTTCATCCTACCTTGCTCCCATGAAAGTACCCGCATTCCCACTCTTTCTCTTTTTGGCTACCGCGATCCTGCTTCCCTCCTATGCCGACGAGCCCGCGCTCAGCCCTTTGGAGCGGCGGGAGAGGGAGGAATTTGCGAAAACCGAGGGCGACGATGTCAAGACCCGGGAGACTCTGGAATGGGCGGAGAAATACTGGGACACCGAACTGAACCGGATCTACCGGGCCATCACCGGCCGGCTCAACGGAAACGCGCTCGACTCCATGAAGACAGCCCAGAGAAAATGGATCGATTTCCGCGATGCGGAATACCAACGACTAGCGGCGTTGCAGGAAGGGGTCAGAGGCACCATGTGGAACAATCCTTTCCGCTACGCCAAAATGAGGATCACCCGCGAGCGCACTCTGGCTCTGGAACGCACCCTGGGCATCATGGATGACTCCGGCTATTAAGCCGGTCGGGGATCCGCTCCGTCGTCCGGTCCCATTTCAAGGGGAATTCGGAGCCGGTAAGCCAGCATGGTTGAACTCTGGGGAGCCTCTTCCAGGGTGGCACCGAGTTGGCGCAACAGTCCCATGGCCACGCTGCTCTGCCCGAGGGATGTGATTCCGGGGCCGCCCAGCATGGCGGATCCGCTGAGTTCGAAAATGATCTCGCCCTGGTGTTTGGACACGGAAACCTCCACCCGGCCACGTCCGTCACGCCTCGTGTCGAGGGCTTCCCGGATCCGGGACAACATTTCCACGCAGAGCAATCCAAAGGCTGATGCCGCGATGTCCTCGAGGACGGCGTCGGCATAACGGGCGGATATTTCCACGCGGAGCGCCTCCGCAGGCGTCGGGCGGATGATTTCGTTGATCAACGCCTGGATGAACGGTGCCAGTGGGATTAGTCCCTTTTCGTTGGTCGAAATCTCCTGCAGCCTGGCAAAGGCCAACAATCGCCAGGATTGTTTGCGCAGTTCCCGGATCAATGTCGGTGGGAATGCTCCGGGCTCACCACCTTCGGTTTCGAGATGGAGCAGGGCGGAGAGCGTTTGCAGCTGGTTCCGGTAGCGGTGCTGCTGCCGTTCCAGTTCCATTTGGTCGATTGGCGAAAGGAGCGCGGGGGGATGCTCCCGGGGGCTTTCATCGGGCGCGGGCTGTGGTTCAGGCAGCGGAGCTGGAACTGCTTCAGGGGTGGGATCGGGAACGGGAGGGACATCCCGTTGCAGGCCCAGAATGAGTTTGGGTCCGGACTCTGGTTCCAAGGGAACAAAGGTCACCCAAACGGGTTGCTCCGGGCCGGTTCGGGTTCGGGCGGAGACTTGGCCTTCCCATCGCCGAAAGCGGGACAGTCCCTCTGAAACCTCCCGATTAAAGGCGGTGGCGTTGCTGCCTCCATACAGATGGGCGAGGCGTTTGCCTTCGACAGCTGCTGCAGAGAATCCCAGAGCTTTCTCTAAAGCGGGATTGATTTTCAGGATGCGGCCGCGCAAATCCGCGAGGATCAATCCGTCAGGGAAATGGGCGAAAAGCGCCCGTTCCCAGGGCGGCGTGACGGGAGCAGGGATCGGCGGAGTCGGTGCCTCGGCGGCAGGCGTTTCCGCGGGAGATTCGGGGACTGTCTCAGCCACGACGGGTTCGCTGGACCCCGTGGACTGGGCTTTGGGGGAAAGTTCCGCGATCGCTTCGGGATCCGGCTCTGGCGCCACTGGACCAACATCACGGACCAGAGCGACAAACTCATCCGCTCCGGAATGGGCGACGCGGATTTGGAACCGGTGCGGCATCCCCTCCTTGCCTTCCAGGATGATCTCACGCAAAGCCATTCGACCGGTTTCCCGGCATTCTGATACCGCTTCGCCAAGCGAAGGGGAGATTCCGGGAAACTGCATGGCCACTGTCTCCCCATCGAGCGGTCCGGAAGCGGGGGCGAGAGCATGCTCCGGTGGGGCCACGACATCGCGCAGCAGGCCGTTTTCGCTCACCAGCAGCAGCAGGTCGGGCAGGCTCCGGATGAGGGCGCCATTCTGCCATTGGCTCACTTCCAGTTCGCTGCGGAGCCGTGTCTCCCCGCTCAAATCTTCCATGAACAAGACCGCCCGGGCGCTGGCCAAGTCCTCTGCCGGTTCCTCCAAGGGCACCAGCCAAACCCGCGCATCCCGCGATTGGCCATTGGTTTTGAGCAGGAGGGTGGACCTCTTGCTGGCAGCTTTGATCGCCCCTGGCCAACCCAGGGACCGGAGAGTCTCTTCCGGCAGGCAGTCTCTCATCTCCGGGGGATTGCTGCCGGATTGACTGAGCCCTGTTAACTCGTGGCAGGCCTGATTGGTGGCCATCAAACGGCCCTCGTCATCGACCAGGGCGATTCCTAGTGAGGAGGCCCCATAGACGGCGCTGAACCGTCCCTGAATTCTTCGCCGCGCCTGTTCGGCTTCGTTGATTTCAGAAACATCCAGGATGGTGACCACGAGACCTCCGTCGGGGAGTAGGCTGGGCCGGAAGTCCAGATGCCTTGGTGAGACTTCGTTGGAACCTTGGCAGCTGATGATGCGGGGGATCTGGTCACGCCAGAGGCCGGTCAGCCAGGCCTCAAGAGGTTGGCTGGGCAGGGCGACCTGCTTGAGCCAGTCGTCGAGAGACTCTGCCGTAGGTCCCCTGTCAGGCAGCGCTTGGCAGGCCCGGTTGCAGAAACGGATGATCTGGTTTTCATCCAAGATGACGACCGCCCCCTGTATTTCTTGGAGAATGCCCTCCCAGGGCGTGACAATGCCCTCCGGGCCCTGGGGAGTGGGCGTCCCGGTTCCCGGCGGAGGCGCGACCAGGGTGGCCATCGTGACGGGTGCATCGGCTCCCGGCGGACTGGCTCCCTCAGCTTCCTCATCGATCGAGAAAACATTGGCCGGGGAATTGTCCACCTCGAAATGACTGCGTCCGGCAGTCAGGGGCTCAGATGGGCCGGCATCGGAGAAAAACGGCGACGGTGCCGCGAAAGCCGAAGGATCAGGAGTAACAGGAACTGTCCAAGGTTCTTCTCCGGGATCTGGAGGAGGCTCCATTCCCGGATCGCTCAAGGAGTCCAAAAGGGAGTCTCCAAAAATCATCGACGGGGTCTTCCTCTGCCCTCCCGAGAGCTCTTCCTCGGGGCGTTCCATGTCGGGCACCGGGCGCGTGTTGCGCTCGGCATTGCGTTTTAGGGCAATTCTCCGAAGGATGCGTTCGAGAGCTCCTTCCACTGCGGGAACCGTGGCTGAGACCTGGTGCACCAGTTCCTGACCCATGATGGTCGGGTTGCTGGCCCCATTTTGCAGCACCAGAACGAAGGGCCGGGTCGCTTCCTTTTGACTGAGGAGCCAGTAGGAAATCGCCTTGCACTCGCTCGAGGGCAGGGTGTGCCCCAGCACCACCAGATCGTGGGAAGAAAACTGGGAACGGACGCCTGAAACGGAGTGGCATTGCTGCACCTCAAATCCATGTCGCTCCAACAGGCGGGCCAATCGCTGCCGCGAATCCCCGTCCTGCTCTACTATCAGGGCAGTCGTGGTTGCATTCGAGAGGTCCAGTGAATTGACCACGATTCCGCAGCTCTGAGAAATTTCCTAAAAGTGAGTATTTAGGAAATATTAGCGACTATAGCAAGCGCTTTGTGAGTTCGGCGGGAGAAAAGTCAGGGCTTACGCACCAAAATGATGGGCGATAGAGGCGAGGAGGTCGGTGCGGAACGCGGGATCGAGCGCGGCCCGCTTGCGCTTGGAGCGGATCGAGCTCTTCGGAAGATGGTTGCGCAGGGTTTGG
>JADZAX010000117.1 GCA_020852405.1 Verrucomicrobiales bacterium | reverse complement strand
TCAAGCACCAGCTTGAAGTGTTGCGGAACATCGCTCCCGATTTCCCCCAGCGGGAAATCGACATCACTTGGCCGGTCGGGGAAGGTGTCTCCGGGATGGAGACCGCCATCCAACGGATCTGTGCCGAGGCCACTAAGGCGGTGGACGATAGCGTCCGGATCATTATCCTGACGGACCGCCGCACGAGCCATGACCGGGTGGCGGTGCCGGCCCTGCTGGCGACATCGGCGGTTCACACCCACCTCAATGTCGCGAAAAAGCGCATGCTGACCAGCCTCGTCGTCGAGACTGCGGAAGCCCGCGACACCCACCACATGGCCTGTCTCTTCGGATTTGGCGCCACCGCGGTCTGCCCCTACCTGGCGCACGGCACCGTCCGGGACATTCTGCAGCGAGACACCAAGGGCGAACTGGGAGGCATTTCCCTCTCCCAAGCCCTGAGCAATTACCACTACGCTCTGGAAAAAGGCGTGCTCAAGATCATGTCCAAGATGGGCATCTCGGTGCTCAACAGTTACCAGGGCGCCCAGATTTTCGAAGCGGTGGGGATTTCCTCCGGACTCATCAGCCAGTGCTTCGCCGGCACGCCTTCCCAGATCGAAGGGATCGGCTTCGCCGAGATCGCCCGGGACGCCCTGACACGCCACGAAGAAGGGTTTGGCCAGGCCATCGAAGGGGGCGCCCCCCCCGCGTTGGAAGATCCCGGTTATTTCCGCTTCCGCCGCGATGGCGAGCGCCATGCCATCAACCAACCGGTCCTGAAAAACTTCCACAGCTTTGTCAAAACCAACAAGCCGGACGAATACGAGGCCTATGTCGCGGCAGTGAAGGCCACCCAGCCGATCTCCCTGCGTGATCTGCTGGAGTTTGCTCCGGCGGCCAACCCGATTCCGATCGATGAAGTGGAGCCTATTGAAAGCATCCGGCGCCGCTTCACCACGGCCGCCATGTCCCTTGGTGCGCTCTCTCCCGAGGCGCACGAAACGTTGGCCATCGCGATGAACCGGATCGGCGGCAAGTCGAACTCCGGGGAAGGAGGCGAGGAAGAACGTCGGTTCACCCGCTATGAAAACGGAGACTGGGGGAATTCCCGGATCAAGCAGATTGCCTCGGGCCGTTTCGGGGTTCACGCGCATTACCTCATGAGTGCGGATGAACTGGAAATCAAGATGGCCCAGGGAGCCAAGCCCGGTGAAGGCGGGCAGCTGCCAGGACACAAGGTCAATGGCATCATCGCCACCCTCCGTCACACCCAGCCCGGCGTCACTCTGATTTCGCCGCCGCCCCATCACGACATTTACTCCATCGAGGACCTCGCCCAGCTCATCCACGACCTGAAGCAGGTGAATCCGCGCGCCAAAATCTGCGTCAAGCTCGTCGCCGAATCCGGTGTCGGCACGGTC
This sequence comes from Verrucomicrobiales bacterium, assembly GCA_020852405.1. Taxonomy (GTDB): domain Bacteria; phylum Verrucomicrobiota; class Verrucomicrobiia; order Verrucomicrobiales; family DEV007; genus JACKQE01. Next base: position 11,205 of record JADZAX010000117.1, on the reverse strand, counting down.
GCCGCCGGGGTCGCCAAGGCCAATGCGGACATCATTCTCGTCTCCGGACATGATGGGGGCACCGGTGCCTCCCCGCTGAGTTCCATCAAAAATGCCGGACTACCCTGGGAAATCGGCCTTGCTGAAACCCAACAAGTTTTGGTGCTCAATGGATTGAGAGACCGTGTGACACTGCGGACGGACGGCGGCCTGCGAACCGGTCTCGACATTGTCCATGCCGCCCTGCTCGGTGCGGAGGAATACAACTTCGGCACCATAGCCCTCATCGCCATGGGCTGTGTTTATGTCCGCCGCTGCCACCTCAATACCTGTCCGGTCGGCATCGCCACGCAGGACGAGAAGCTCCGCGGCAAATTCAAAGGGACCGCGGACAATGTGGTCAACTTTTTCAATGCGGTGTCGCACGAAGTCAGGGAAATCCTCGCCGGTCTCGGCGTCCACAAGCTGGACGACATCATCGGCCAGACCAGTCTACTCCGCCAGCGGGTGGTCCCGGAACACCCCAAGGCCAACACCATCAGCCTGTCCCGTCTGCTGCGCGATGTCAGCGCGCTGCCGGATGGAACGGTGGCCCCGAAACGCTGCCTTCACGAACGCAACGAAGGCGTGCACCAGGCGGAACTGGACGATGGCATCATCGAGGAAACCCGTGCCGCCATCCTTGCCCGTCAACCGGCCACGGTGACACGCTCTGTGCGCAACACCAACCGTAATCTCGGCACCCGCCTGTCCGGATTCATCGCCGACCATTTTGGGAACACCAAGGGGGAATCCAACTTCATCCATTTGCAGCTCAGTGGCAGTGCGGGGCAGAGTCTCGGTACCTTCCTGGTTCAAGGGGTCCGCATCACCCTCACAGGCGAAGCCAATGACTATGTCGGCAAAGGCATGTCCGGCGGAGAGATCGTGATCCGTCCTCCCGCCTTGCGCCACTTTGTCGCTGAGGACAACTCGATTCTTGGAAACACCGTGATGTATGGCTCCACCGGAGGGCGGCTTTTCGCTTCCGGACGGGCCGGCGAGCGGTTCTGCGTGCGTAACTCCGGTGGCACCGCGGTCGTGGAAGGCGTTGGCGATCACGGCTGTGAATACATGACCAACGGAACCGTGGTCATCCTCGGAGAAACCGGAAAGAACTTCGGTGCCGGCATGAGTGGTGGCACTGCTTACATCTACGATCCTCAGGGGCAATTCCCCAAGCTGCTCAATGCCGGCATGGTGACACACTCGCCCATCGAAGATCCTCTGGAGGCTGAAAAGCTGAGGACTCTCATCGAGGAACACCGCGACCTCACCGGATCCGGTCGTGCGGCCGCCCTTTTGGAGGATTGGGACAAGGCCCTCGCGGCTTTCCACAAGGTGGGACCCAAAGCCGCCGCTCCGGCGCCAGCCACCGTCGCCGCTGCCGCAGGAAAGTAACCAACCCGCCAATGCCAAGTCTCCAAATCCTCCCCGGGCGCGCCTCTCCACTGGGGGTCACCCAGGGTGAGGACGGAGACACGGTAAACTTTGCGGTGTTCGCCCGCGGAGCCCACGCGGTGGATCTCTGCCTGTTCGATGGCGGAGGAACGGAATCGGCACGGATCCGCCTCCACAGCCGCGAAGGCGATGTCTGGCACACCGGCGTGCAAGGGTTGTCCCATGGTCAACGCTATGGCTACCGGGTCCATGGTCCGTGGAAACCGGAAGAGGGGCAGGTATTCAACGCGGCGAAGCTCCTGCTCGACCCGAGAGCCCGACTCATCGACGGTCCTTCCGCCTTCCATCCCAGTATGATCAGCAGCGTGCAGGGGAAAACACCCCAGCGCGACGACAGCGGCGCCCACGCCCCGAAATGCATTCTCTATCTGGAACCATTCGACTGGCAGGGGGACACCCACCCCCGCAGACCGTGGATGGAAACCATCATCTACGAAACCCACATCAAGGGCCTGACCAAGCAACTCCCCGGAGTGCCGGAACATTTGCGGGGAACCTATGCCGGACTGGCCCATGAAGCCACGCGCGCCCATCTCAAAGAGTTAGGCATCACCGCTGTCCAACTCCTGCCGGTGCATCACCACCTTGATGACGGGTTTCTGCTGAAGCGCGATCTGGTCAACTACTGGGGATACAACACCATCGGCTTTTGTGCTCCTGAAGCGCGCTATGCGGCCTCCGGTGATGCCGTGGCGGAGTTCCGCGAGATGGTGAAAAGTCTGCATGCCGACGGCATTGAAGTCATTCTCGACGTCGTTTACAACCATACCGGAGAGGCCGGTCTCGACGGTCCAACCTGCCTGTTCCGTGGGTTCGGCAACGCCAGCCACTACCACACTCCTCCGGACAAGCCCGGCGTTTACCGCGACTTCACCGGATGCGGCAACAGCCTCGACCTCAATCATGCCCATGTGCTCCGCTTCGTGCTCGACAGTCTGCGCTACTGGGTGGAGGAAATGCATGTCGATGGTTTCCGATTTGATCTGGCCGTGACACTCGGCAGGACCTACCAAGGATTCTGTCCTTCCGCTCCCTTTTTCGCGGCTGTCGCCCAGGATCCCATCCTGTCGCGCACCAAGCTGATTGCCGAACCCTGGGACCTCGGTCTGGGGGGATACCAACTGGGGAACTTCCCGGTCGACTGGTCAGAGTTGAACGGAAAATACCGGGATGTCGTGCGTCGGTTCTGGCGGGGGGAGGGCCACACTCAGGCGGAGTTTGCCAGCCGCATCTGCGCCAGCGAAGCCGAATTCGCCCACAACTCCCGGGGAGCCCGCGCTTCAGTGAACCTCATCACTTCCCATGACGGATTCACACTGGCGGATCTCGTCAGCTACGAGCACAAACACAACCTCTCGAACGGAGAGGACAACCGGGACGGCGACAACCACAACCTCTCGCGCAACCATGGGGCTGAAGGTCCCACCGATGATCCGGAGATCCTCGCTGTGCGCCGACGGCAGGTCCGCAACCTGCTCGGCACGCTCTTCCTTTCCCAAGGAGTTCCGTTCCTCCTCGCCGGGGACGAGATCGGCCGCACGCAAGGAGGAAACAACAATAGTTACTGCCAGGACAATCCGATCAGTTGGCATGACTGGAACCTAAGCGAGGACAAGCTCCAACTCTTGCGTTATGTGAAACGACTCATCGCTTTCCGACGCAAACGCCCCACGTTCAGGAAGCGGCATTTTTTCACCGGAGAACCGCTCCGTCCAGATCAGGAACGCGACATCGCCTGGTACACGCCCGCCGGTCAAGCGCCCACCCCGGACGCTTGGCACACCACCGCGCCCGGGGCCTTCGCCGCGATCCTGCATCCCAGATCGAGTCACTTCGCCACCTTCTGGCAGCCCCTGCCTCCGAAAGAGCGCCTTTGGACGATGATCCTGTTCAATGCCCGGAGCAAGGAGGTAAGATTCACCATTCCCGGCAAAGCGGGCGCCATCTGGACCCAGGTTCTCGACACGATGCTGGAAGAGGCGTTTCCCGAGAAAGGGGACATCGAGTCCAAAGGAGAGGGAGAGAGCATCACGGTGGGCCCCAGCAGTATGCAGGTCTGGGAATCTCCCGAACGCTGATCCAGCCTTCCCTGGCGTTACTTTTTGACGGGCTTGACCGTCAACCAGAGATCCGTCGTCTCATCGATTAAGCGCGGACCACGCGAGGTGGCGGCGTCCTGAAAGGAAAAGACCGCTTCGTGCTGCGGTGGTTCGGCACCTTCCGCCTCTTTGACGACAATCTTTACCGGTCCATGGAAGGTCCCCGCAGTTGGCGCGGCTTTGAGAGTCAGGCTGAAGTCGCCTGGTTTCTCGGGAATCTTCACCGGCTCCAGGCTCACCCCGGGAGGCATTCCGGGGATCGTGGCGGTCAGTGCGGCCTTGTGACCGTTGAGACGTTCCAACTTCATCTTCACTTCGACCGTTTTTCCCGCCTCCAGCACCATGGCCGAGGCGGATGCGAGAACTCTGAAATCAGCGACCGAGGGTGACAAGCGGCATTCGTAGGTGTAATCAGAACCACCTTTGCCGAACAGATCGCTCACCAACAGTTGGTAGGTGCCGTCGGCAGGCACGGTCCAAACCAGTTCCGCGTCCCGGAAGTATTTTCCCAGGTCATCGGCACGCTTCAATTCCTTGCCCTCGGTATCTTGCACCACAAGGACCGCATCCAGGGGCGATCCGCGCGGTTGGGCGATCACTTGAATTCTCCAGGTCTCGCCTTTTTTGGCCGTCACGGAGTAATGGTCCACCTCTTTGGGTTTACCCAGCGTGCCGAAGACAGAGAACGGGCAGGTCAGCCCCGCGACGTCGGCTTCCGTGAGAACCCGGTCGCTTGTGACCGGCAGGAAGAGGGCATTCGCTCCACCGGGCAGGGTCACGAGAGCAGGATTCTGCCCTGCCTGCACCCCGGGCAGCGGGAAATCGGACTGCCGTCCCTCCTGACCAGCCAGATTCCAACCGATGAGGCGCGTCGCCCGGGTCCGTCCCGCTTCAATGATCGCCGGGACCGCCTCAGCCAGCCAGGGCCCCGTGGTGAGGGTGAGACGGTAGACGGCGTTCGCGCTGGCAGCGAAACTGATGCTGCTGGAGGGAGGATGCGCGAACCCCATCACCGCGACGGTGTAGTCGCCATCGGAAGACGCGACGAACGCGATCTCCGGATCCAGATTGACCCGATTGTCATGGGCAAAGCCTCTGAGTCCCCCCGACGCATCAAAAATCTGGATGAGCGCGTCCATGGGGGCGCCCAAAGAGTATGATTCCGCATGGGCGACAAGAGTCTGCCCTTTTTTGAGGGAGACCTGAAAGAGATCCGCATCCTCGCTCTGTTCAAGCTTCCCATTGATGGTAACCGGCAGGGTCTTGATCACCTGCGGAGCAGCCAGCGAAGTGTTCGGCTCCACTTCGAGCATCTCTGCCACCAAGCCACCGACAAAAGTCAGCGGTTCGGACGCGCCTTCGCCATTGTGGAAACGCACCAGGCAGGGGCCGGGTTTTACGGTGGCGGCAATATCGACGGTGTATTCACCGGCTTTCTTCCCCGCAGTGAAGGCGACGCCGGACTGACTACACCATACCTCGACGGGCCAGGGATCGAGCTTGCCGGTCACGGTGACCGTTGTCTTCTGGCCAATGGTTCCTCCAGAAGGAAAGACCACCGTTGCCGTCGGCGGAGCCGCGAAAAGGCCTACGGCAAAGACAAACGACCCAACCCAAATGGCCCACACAGCACGCGGAATTGGTCGCAAAAACACCCGCACCGTGTGAAAAGTGGCTGAATTCAAACCGTAAAAACTCCGGGTCTATGCGAAGACCTCTTTGATGAGACGTCCGTTGTTCACCAACTGAACCGGACGCCCGGCAGTGTCGTGAAGAGTCAGCGTGGGGTCGATTCCCATCTTGGTGTAGAGCGTGGCGGCCAGATCCTCCGGCGCGTAAACACTCTCACTGGCGTAGTACCCTTTGCGGTCCGTGGCCCCCACGATCTGCCCGCGGGGAGCTCCGCCGCCAGCCATGAGCACACTCATCGCGAATGACCAGTGGTCCCTTCCGGGAGACTTGCGGCCCGCCAGCGTGTTGATGATCGGGGTGCGTCCGAATTCCCCCATGACAATTACGATCGTATTGTCGAGCGTGCCCCGTTGATCGAGATCATTGATCAGGGCGGCCACGCCCTGGTCGAGCTTGGGACCGGCGGTGTCACGGAAGGCTGGGAAGATCTCCGAATGGTGGTCCCACCCGCCACTGTAGACGGTGACGAAGGGCACTCCCACTTCAGTGAGACGGCGGGCCAACAGCAGACGTTGCCCAAAATCGTGCCGCCCATAGCTATCACGAGTCACATCCGGCTCCCGATTGACATCAAACGCATCCTGGGCCGATTTGGAGGTGATGAGATCGAAGCCTTGGGAGTAAAACTGGTCGAAGCTGACCGCCGGATCTTCCGCCGCCTTGTCCGCGATGCGTTTCATCCGGTCGAGAGAGGTTCTCAGCGCGACCCGGGATTGGGCACGTCCTTCGGCGATTTCCTTGGGCAGGCTGACGTCCCGGACAGAAAAAGAAGTGCTGTTGGGATCCCCTCCGATGACGAAAGGTGAATGCTTGGCGCCGAGAAAGTTGGGTCCGCCGGACCGGGATATGCTGGGCATGCTGACATAGGCCGGCATTCCCTCTCGGGTGGCTCGCTGGGAACTGACGACCGATCCCAGCGAGGGATGGAAGGTCACGAACGCCCCACAGCCCACCGGTTGCGGAGTCGGCCTACCGGTCATCATATAGTGATTGCCCGCCCCGTGGTTGTTCTGATTGTGGGCGATCGAACGGATGACGGAGAATTTTTTGAAGCTCTTGGCGAGACGCGGCATGGTCTCGCAAAAATGCACCCCCGGGACCGAAGTGGGGATGCTGTTGAACTCGCCCCGGATCTCTGAGGGAGCTTCAGGCTTCGGATCGAACGTCTCAAAGTGGCTCGGACCACCGTCCAACCAGATCAAAATACAGCGCAAATCGCTCGGTGGAACACCCGCGCCGACAACTGGAGCGCCTCCAACGCTGGCCCGGGCCTGGGAAGCCATGATTTGTGGGAGAGTCAGGCCGCCCAAAGCCCCCATGCCCAGTTGGAGAAAATCCCGGCGACCGAGACCGTCACAATTGCGTCGGAAAATGGACATGGTGGGTGAGTGGAAAAAAGGAACCAGCTAAAACGTGGATTGTTGAAAACACGTTAAGTCACAAGAGAGAGCCCTCAATGGCGTCATCGCGCGCGCCATCGCGGCCCGGAGCTTGCAAAAAGGGGGGCGGGCCCGGACGATAACCGCGCAGGACCATGGCCTTGCCTTTGATTCTCCGAGCAAAAAGGATTCCCTGATCGGGAATGTTCGGAGAGGCTGACGAAACGATCAATTCGCAGCCTTTACTCGATCTCTGTCACAGGCAATCTCTCCGGTTGGCCTTTGAGGATCCTCAAAGCAGAATCTCCTTCACCAAGCATCGGAATTACCGCTCCTGAAATCAGAGTGCCCCCGGGCGGGGCCGCACCCGCGGCCACACACCCAAGGGGTCTTTCTGTTGCGCCTGCTCAGGCTGCCATATCTACTGATTCTTTGTCCGACTTGGCGTCCCGGTTCGACTCACGGGCTTCACGCCCGGCCTGGATCATCCAACGGTTCCGATCCACGAGGGGAAGTCTGCGGAAGACGGCAAAATTCATCTTTTGAATCAACTCATCACTGCCCGGCATATCGGCCCACGTGCGGCCATCACGGGTGCGCTCGTTCCAAAGACACTCCGCATTGAGGAGTCCGGTGCCGTGGAAAAAGTTGGTGTGATCATTGCCACGGGCAGCTCCGGACGTTCCGTTGGCCTTTCGCCCCCGGGAGGATTTGCCTGTGACCGTTTTCAGAGAAACGGCCGCCGGCATGGCTAGCACATCCTCTTCAAGGACATCGTCAATGGGAAGGGTTTCCGACTCTTGACGCCAGTCGGAATCTTGGTTGCTTGCAGGCCAGAGGGATTTTTTCATAACGATCTATGGGGGGTTTCAATCATGAGACGTTGGAAAAGCGTCCTTTGTTCAAATACGTCGCCAAAAACCGCATTTTTCTTCTTTTTTTCTCTAAAAGGGCAATCGGCCGCCGAAATGCCGAGCCCGGCAGACTCGTTCTACCCGGGGATTTGGATGCGGCAGGAATCCCCGGATCGGGCAGGCCCGAGCTTTACGCTTCCGCTTTCCGGGCGGCGTCGAACCCATACTGCTCGAGCATCCCGACCACCAACCGTGTCAGGTCGGGAGTAGGTATGGCCGCATTGAGCGTGAGGTTGCAGCATTCCACGTACCCCAGCATCGAACCCAGGGGTCGTTGGCGAATGTTGCTCTTTTCCATCCAGGTATGGAAGGCGGCCAATGCTTCGCCCCAGTCCTCCAAGCTGTAGCGAGACTCGTCAACCTTGGCCAAAAATTCAGCCAGGGGCGGCAAGGGCCGGTCAGACTGCTCGACGAGCGGACCCAGGGCGGGAAGCGATTGCGCCAGATCCGTCCATTCGTTGGGAGGAAGATTTGCCATAAATTTTAGATGCCCTGTGAAGACTGATCCAAGGCCATCCTTTGTTGCCGTTACCAGGAACCCAATATGTCCCAAACTTGGTTCCCCAATCCCTTTTTGCAAAAAAAAACAGCCTTCCGCGCGAGGCGGAGGCTGTCTTCCGTGATCCAGATGCCGGACCGATTGGTCAGTCAGAACTGCCAGAAATTACTTGGAGCTTTCCACGTAACCAGCGGCAGGCGCGGTGCAAGTGGGGCAGGTTTTCTTGGCACAAGCATTGGAGCCGAGCGCGACCGCGACAAAAGCCAGAGCGATAAGGATGTTTTTCATATGATGGATGTGAGGTTGGTTTATTGGGAGGGATTGTCCAAGTCACTAAAAAACTCTAAATTTCTAGAAAATCAAAGGATTTTTCGTGATCCCAAGCCCTCAGGAAGAACTGTCTGAATCTTCCGCCAAGATTCCCGTCATTGAAAAACCGGAGATCCGTACTACATTCCGCGCCTTGTTTTTCAAGTCATGAGCCGACAAAAGAATATTGCCATCGTGGGGGCCACCGGAGCGGTGGGTGTGGAAATGCTGCGCTGTTTAGAACAGCGAAACTTCCCCCATGCCGGGATCAAAGCCCTGGCCTCCGCCCGTTCGGCCGGAAAAGAACTTCCTTATCGCGGGGGCTCAGTGCTGGTCGAGGAACTCACCCCGGAGTCTTTTCAAGGCGTGGACATCGCCCTTTTCAGTGCGGGTTCCGGCATTTCAAAAGAGTTCGGCCCCATTGCGGCCCGCGCCGGCGCCGTGGTGATTGACAACTCGTCGGCCTTCCGTATGGACGAAACGGTTCCTTTGGTGGTGCCGGAGATCAATCCCGAGGATGCGATGAAGCATCAGGGCATCATCGCCAACCCGAACTGCACCACCATCATCACCTTGATGGCTCTGAATCCGCTGCATCAGAGATTCGGCGTCCGCCGTCTCATCGCTTCCAGCTATCAGGCGGTCTCCGGCAGCGGAGCCCAGGGAATTGCCGAGTTGGAGTCCCAGGTCCGATCCATTGCGGCAGGTGAGGAGCCGGTCAGGTCGGTCTACCAACACCAGATCGCCTTCAATGTCATCCCCCATGTCGATGTGTTCCTCGAAAACGGCTACACGAAAGAAGAAATGAAAATGGTCCATGAAGGCCGGAAGATCCTTCATCATCCGGATCTTCAGGCATCGGTGACCGGTGTGCGCGTGCCGGTCTACCGCTCCCATTCCGTCTCGGTGACGGTCGATTTCGCCGAAATGCCGGATGTCGATGAAGCGCGACGGGTCATCAACGCCGCGCCCGGCGTGCATGTGGTCGACGATCCTTCTCAACTGCTCTATCCGACACCGCTTGACTCCACGAACGGGGATGACTGCCTCGTGGGAAGGATCCGGCGCGACCTGGTGTTTGATAATGGTTTGGCGTTCTGGGTCGTGGGTGACCAAGTTCGCAAAGGCGCGGCGCTCAATGCCGTCCAGATCGCCGAGCTGTTCGTCTGATCTCCAGACCCGGCCGGTTCGCGGTCATCCCCGTTTCCTTTTTTTGCCGTGATTGCCTATCTCACAGAACGCACCCGGATCATCGACGAGACGTTAGACCGCCTCCTGCCTCCGGCCACCACGTCTCCGGCGACGCTCCATGAGGCGATGCGATACAGCCTCTTTGCCGGAGGCAAACGGCTCCGGCCAGCCCTTTGCTTGGCGGCCTCAGAAGCCTGCGGTGGATCGGTGGAGGCGGCCCTGCCCATGGCGGCCGCCGTGGAGTGCCTCCACACCTACACGCTGATCCATGACGATCTGCCGTGCATGGATGATGATGACTTCCGCCGGGGCCGCCCGACCTGCCACAAAGTGTATGGCGAGGGAGTGGCGGTGCTGGCCGGTGACGGTCTCCTCACGCTGGCCTTTGAAATTCTCTCCGGAGCGTGCCCCACCGCCCGCCATGGCACCGCCGATTTTGTGCGGGAGCTGGCCGTGGCCTCCGGGAGCCGGCATCTCATCGGCGGTCAGGTCATGGATCTGGAGGGCGAGGGAAGGCCCACCACGGCGGAACAGTTGAAATTCATCCACGAAAGCAAAACGGCGGCCCTCCTCACGGCAAGTCTCCGTCTCGGCGCCCTGGCGGGCAACGCCACCGCCGAACAGCTCGAAGCGGTGGGGAGTTTCGGTTACGCCCTGGGACTGGCCTTCCAAGTCATTGATGACATCCTCGACGTGACCCAAAGCAGCGAGAAACTGGGAAAAAGTGCCGGTAAAGACGTCGCCGCCCAGAAAGCCACCTACCCGGCGCTTTTCGGATTGGAAACTTCCCGGGCAGAAGCGGCCCGACTGACCCGCGAAGCTCTGGATGCGCTCCAGATCTTTGATGGAGCAGATGCCCGCCTTGGAGACATCGCCCGCTACCTGCTGGATCGCGAATATTGAAACCCCGATCCGGCCCTGCCGCCTTCGCGCCAATGACCGGCCCAAGATCGCGTTTGGGAGGGAGCGCTTTCGGATGGAGGGCCCCCCCCATCAGGGGTATCGGTGATGGTATGGCGTGAAATCTTGCCCGCCACGGGAAAACATTTTCCCTCCTGCGGTGTTGCATCAACGGTTCACTGTCGTAACCATTTTTCATGAAGTCCCGTCTCCTCTCCCTCGCCTTGGTTCTGGTCGGTCTGGCGTTCCCCTGCCTGTCCCGGAGTGCCGAGAATCCTGCGCCGGTGCTGGCCGCCGTCACCGTGCCTGCTCCCACCGGCAAGGCTTCTGCAGGAGAATCCCGAATCCCCGCGACCGACCGCCTCGACCAACTGGACGCTGCCAACCTGGCCAAACAAGGCCTCCAACCGAATCCCCCGGCCTCCGATGAGATCCTCGTGCGCCGCCTTTACCTCGACATCATTGGCCGCATTCCCACCAAGGCCGAGACATTGGCCTTCCTCGATTCCAAAGACCCGCACAAGCGCGACAAACTCATCGACACCCTCCTCGAGTCGGATGGCTATGTCAGTCATTTCTACAATTTCTGGGCCGACATCCTGCGCGCCAAATCCGATCTCAGTGGTGCCGCCCAAAGCCTTCCGGCGGGGAATGCCTATGCCGACTGGATCAAGCAAAGCCTGCGGGAAAACAAGCCCTATGACACCTTTGTTCGCGAAATGATCACCGCCAGCGGATCGACC
>JADZAX010000116.1 GCA_020852405.1 Verrucomicrobiales bacterium | reverse complement strand
GTGGTGGCGGTGGTGATCGTGACGGCCCTTGGCCTGCTTTGGTGGTTGCTCAAAAAACGGAAGTAATATGGCTGGCGAAGTCCGACACGGCTGGCGCAGAAGTGGCGACTGCCATCTCATCCAACTCCCGGAAATGGACAGAGGGCAGTGTGCGTCTGCACTTAGTCATGGTTCAGGGGGGGCAGCAAGGTTCGTCCCGTGGGAACTGAAGCGCAGGCCGGAGGTGGTGCTACGAGCTGCCCCATCCCTTTTTGTTGCTGACAGTCAGTCCCTTTCCCGCTAAAAAGGATCCCACAGACCTCCTGTAGAGTTTCCCCATCTCCTCCCGTTTCCCATGCATGTCCCACCCTGGTATTTTCTGGCCACCTGCGGCGCGATCCTGCTGTCTCCGACCCAATCCAGAGGAACCGAATCCCCGCTGGCCGAGACCCTCGGGGTGCGCCGGGGCATCGTCTGTCTCGTGGGCCTGCCGGAGGGAGGCGCCGCCGCCGTGCTGGACCTGGCCCGGACGACGGAACTGACCATCTATTTCCAATCGCCCGAGACCGCCCAGGTCACCTCGCTGCGCCAGCTCGCGGCGGAGGCGGACCTGCTGGGGCGCCGTATTTTTGCGGAAACCGGTCCCGCCGCGGAGCTTCATCTCGCCGACAATGTGGCCGACGCGCTGGTCGCGGGGCCCTCCCTCGGGGAGGCCCTGCCGGAATCCGAAGCCCTGCGGGTCCTCCATCCCCAGGCGGTCGCCCATCTCAACGGACGGGCCTCCGTCAAGGCCGTGCCTGTCGGCAATGACGAATGGACGCACCCCTTCCACGGGCCCGACAACAATCCCCAATCGACCGACGCCACCGCGAAGGGCCGTCTCCGCACGCAGTTCCTTGCCGAACCGAAATTCAGTCCCATGCCCGAGCAGTCGGTCATCGCGGGAGGGCGCCTTTACAAAGCCCTCGGCCACATCGCCCACAAGGCCAACCAGAACGACATGCTGAACACCCTGCTCTGCATCAATGCCTGGAATGGCACCATCCTCTGGCGGCATCCCCTCCCCGAGGGATTCATGATCCACCGCAACACCATGATCGCCACCGAGGATGCGCTCTACATGGGAGATGCCGGCTCGTGCAAGATCTATGACGGCATCTCCGGCGCCATCCGCGACGAAATCCAGGTGCCCGAAGGCCTTTCCGACGGACCGGTCTGGAAATGGATGGGCCTGCGCGACGGGATTCTCTATGCCCTGGTGGGCAACCGCGAAGTCCAGGTGGAGACGCTCAAGTCCCAGCGCCGGGGGCTCGGCCACTGGCCCTGGGACGTCTGGAAAGGCCACGAATTCGCCGATCCCAACACCTCCTTTGGATTCGGACGGACCCTACTCGCGATCGACACCAAAACCAAACTGCCGGTCTGGCATTACCGCGATGAGGCCTTCCTCGACGCTCGCGCCATCTGCATGAATGAGGACACCATCATTTGTTATGCGCCCGAGAAATTCCTCGCCGGGATCGACCGGCTGACCGGCCGGCTCCTGTGGAAAAACACCGACGCCGATCTGCTGGGGGCCTTGGGGCCCAATGCGCGGGCGCAGCACTACATCACCGGTTATGCCACCACGAGCTATCTGAAATGTGATGCGGAGCGAGTCTATTTTGCCGGACCACAGCGCGAGGTCATGGTGGTCGCTTCGGCCAGGGACGGCCACCTGCTCTGGACGCATCCCACCGGAAATCTCCAGCTCGTGCTCCGCCAGGATGGAGTCTATGCGGCAGGGCCGCAGAACACCAACGGTGCCCGGTTGGACTACGAAACCGGGGCGGTGCTCGGGGAGTTCCCCGCCAGGCGGGCCTGCACCCGGGCCACCGGCGGGGTCGACAGCATTTTTTTCCGGGCCAGCGGAGGCACCGTGCGCCTGATGACCGGCACCAACACCGCCCAGCACGTCGCCCCGATGCGTCCTCCCTGCCAGGATGGAGTGCTGATTTCCAACGGCCAATTTTACTGGGGCCCCTGGATGTGCGGGTGCCAGCTCTCGCTGTATGGCAACATCGCCTGTGCCCCGGCCGACGAAGCCCCCCTGGAGGATGCGGCCACGCTTTACCGAACGGCCCTGACAACCCACGGTGACGGGTTGCAGGTGGCAACCTTGGAGGCCGATCCGGATGACTGGTTGCGCTACCGGGGCGACGACCAGCGCTCGGACAGCACCCGACGTCCCCTTCCCGAAACGGCTGATTTAAAATGGAAAACTGTGACGGTAAAAAACGATCTCCCGACCGCTCCCGTCGCGGCGGGGGGACTGGTCTTCACGGGTGACCGCACCGGCCGCCTCCGGGCCTGGAATGCGGACACCGGTGAGCTGGTTTGGCAAACACTGCTCTCCGCCGCCATCTGGTATCCCCCGGCCATCAGTCAGGACCGTCTCTTCCTCGGAGCCGCAGACGGAAAAGTCCATGCCTTCGAGGCCAAGACTGGCCGGCCGCTCTGGAGTTTCCGCACCGGTCCCCGGGAGCGGTTGATCCCGGTCTTCGGGCGTCTGGTCTCCTCCTGGCCGGTTGCCGGAGGGGTTGCCGTTGCCGGAGACACCGTTTACGCGGCCGCGGGGATCACCCACTACGATGGCACGTTTGTCGTGGCCCTGGATGCGGCGACCGGCAGACTGAAGGCGGCCAACACCTCCTCGGGCACCCTATCCAGCGAAGTGGACAATGGCATTTCCCTGCAAGGCAACCTCAGCCTACAGAAGGGAGAACTGCAGTTCCTCGGCGGCGGGGTCTACGAGACGGCGCGCTACGATCTGGAGACCCTGGCCTGTCGGAATGAGCCGGTCGTTCAGATCACTTCGACCTACCGTACCGCCTTTTATACCTACTATCCGGAATACGGCAAATATGTCAGCCTCTCCCAGACCTGCCGCGATGGATGTGTCCTGACGCACGACGCGAACTATGAAGGTCTCTACTTCAACAACCTCGCCCTGGAGGAGCCGCGGACGGGAGCCGCGCCGACACCGGTCAAGGATGCCGCGGGAGAATTCATCCGCCAGCAGCAGAACCGCCGCAATGCCCCCGCCGAGAAAGTTCCGCCGCGCTGGCAGGACCGGCAGGACCGTCGCTTCACCAGTTTTCTCTTTTCCAAAGCCAACGACCGGCTCCTTGCCGCCGGCCATCCCGATGGGAAGCAGGAAGAGGCGTTCCTCGTCATCCTGGATGCCAAGGACGGCCACGATCTCTGGCTGGAGAAGCTTCCCGTCCCGGCGGTGACCGGAGGCACCGCGATGGACCACGCGGGCCGCATCTTTGTCACGCTGGAAAACGGAGAACTGCGGTGCTACCGTGGCGTTTCGCCATGAATTTCCCCTGCACCCGCACCCGCCTTTTCCCCGCCTTCTGGCTCGGGACCCTTCTGGCACTCAACGCAGCCGCGCAGCAAGCACCCCCGGCTCAGGCCTCCGCAAAGCCAAAGGCCGAGGACTATGTGGCCTCGCGGGTCCCGGGCCTCACCCCGACCCGCACGGTAGTTTACAAACGGGTCGAGGATCGTGATCTGGTGCTTCACATCTTCGAGCCCCCGGGTTTCCAAAAAGGTGACCGCCGCCCGTGCTTCCACATCATCCATGGCGGAGGCTGGCAGGGCATGGATCCCAGCCGGATGTTCCCGTTCGCCGCGGATTTCGCCCGGCTCTGGGGCATGGTTGGGATCAGCGTGCAGTACCGGCTCTACCAGCCAAAAACCGGGGTCACGGTCTTCGACTGCGTCAAAGACGCCCGTTCCTCAGTGCGTTATGTGCGTTACCACGCCGCGGAACTCGGCATCGATCCGGACAAAATCGTCGTCAGTGGCGGGTCCGCGGGAGGGCATCTCGCGGTGGCCACAGCGCTTTTCGACGGCGTGGACGAGGCCGGCGAGGACATCCGGATCTCCTGCCGGCCCGACGCGCTGGTGCTGCTCTTCCCGGTGATCGACACTTCTGCGGAGGGCTATGGTCAGGCCAAGATCGGAGATCGCTGGCGGGAACTTTCCCCCGTGCACCACGTCCGTCCCGGTCTGCCCCCCACCATCACCTTCCACGGGACCGGGGACACGACCACACCCTTCGCCGGGGCCAAGGCATTCCAAGAGGCCATGGAAAAAGCCGGCAACCGTTCCGAACTGGTCCCCTATGAAGGAGGCGCCCATGGCTACCTGATGAGGGAGGAAAGCCTGTATCAGGACACCATCACCCGTGCGGCGGCCTTTCTCAGCACCTGCGGCATCCTCAAAGCCACTCCCTGACCCACGCCTTTCCCCGACTGGAGGCGACCTGCCATATCGCGCCTTGGCAAGCCTTCCCCACTGTGGTGTAATGTTCCAAATGAAATTTCCATCTTTCGTGTGCCTTGTGGCGCTCTCTTCCGGAGCGCTCTGCCCGTCGAACCTAGGGGCTCAATCGGCACCGGCCCCCGCAGTGTGGGCGCTGCGTTCCGGAGGTGAAGGCAACGACAAGATCAGGGGCATTTCCACCGCTCCCGATGGTGGGGTTTTCGT
>JADZAX010000115.1 GCA_020852405.1 Verrucomicrobiales bacterium | reverse complement strand
GAGTAGGACCCGGGAGGCCCCCGCTCAAGCCATGGCCGCCGCGAGCGCGCGATCAAGATCTTGGCGGATGTCGTCGATGTGCTCGATTCCCACGGAAAGCCGGACCAGTTCCGGCGTGATGCCCCCGGCCCGTTGCTGTTCTTCGCTGAGTTGGGAATGCGTCGTCGTCGAGGGATGGATCGCCAAAGACTTGGCGTCACCCACATTGGCGAGGTGGGAGAACAGCTGCAGCCCGTCAATGAATTTGCGTCCCGCATCCCGGCCACCTTTGATGCCAAAGACCACCATGGATCCTCCCTTGCCGCGAAGATATTTCGCATTGCGGCCATACTCGGGATCTTCGGAAAGACCGGGAAACCGGACCCATTCAACTCTGGGATCTTCTTTGAGATATTGCGCCACAGCGAGCGCATTGGAGCAGTGCCGCTCCATCCGCAGCGGCAAGGTCTCGATCCCTTGGAGGAAGAGCCAGGAATTGTCCGGTGCAATGCAGGCTCCCAGATTCCGCAAAGGAACCGTCCTCATGCGCAGGATGTAGGCCAGCGGGGAAAGCATGTCGGGCAGGTCGTGTCCCCAGCGGAGACCGTGGTAACCATTGTCGGGCTCGTCAAAGAGCGGGTGCTTGCCGGAGTTCCAGTCAAACCGGCCACTGTCGATCACGATACCCCCAAGCCCGGTGCCATGGCCTCCAAGCCATTTGGTGAGGGAATGCACCACGATGTCGGCCCCATGATCGAGGGGACGAGTCAGGTAAGGAGTGGAAAAGGTGCTGTCGACGATGAGGGGAATGCCATGAGCCTTGGCGATGTCTCCCACCGCTTCCAAATCGGTGACCTCCAACGAGGGATTGGACACCGTTTCACAGAACAGAGCGCGCGTTTTGCCATCGATCGCGGCGGCGAAATGCTCCGGATTCGTCGAGTCGACAAACCGGACCTCAATTCCCAAGGCGGGCAGGATCTCGGCGAACTGGGTGTATGTCCCACCATAGAGGTTGCGCGCCGAAACGATGTTGTCACCGACCTTGGCGAGATTGATGATGGCGTAAAAAATCGCGCTGGTGCCGGACGCGATTCCCAGTCCTCCCATCTCCGGAGCCCCCTCCAAAAGCGCGACCCGCTTTTCCAGCACGTCGGTCGTGGGATTCATAAGCCGGGTGTAAATATTGCCCAGCTCTTTCAGGGCAAACAGGTTGGCCGCGTGCTCGGCGCTTTTGAAAACAAAGCTGCTGGTGCGGTAGATGGGGACGGCCCGGGATAGCGTCGTGGGATCGGGTTGTTGCCCGCCGTGAAGGCAAAGAGTCTCGAGATTCATGGAAGTCTGGGTCGGGGTTCAAGGATCAACCGGCGAAGACCTGTTGGGCAGGTTCTCAAGGTCGGAGGAGCTTTGACTTTAGCCCCAGGAACGAGATTTCGTAAACCAAAAACCCCTGTCCGCAAGGTTTCATCTGCCACACCGCCGGACCCTGCTGCCCAGCGGTCCACTGCCTTCGGACTAGACGGGAAGGATCACTTCACCACTTCGAGTCTCACTGGAACGATCCCGGCATCGTAGGCATTGATGGCCCGGGCCGCGGCAACCGAAAGATCAATGACTCTCCCTTTGGCGAAGGGCCCCCGATTGTTGATCCGTACCACGCACTGCCGACCATTGTTGAGGTTGGTGACCCGGACCTGGGTGCCAAAGGGCAGCGTCCTGTGGGCAGCGGTCATGGTGTTCTGGTCATAGGTTTCTCCGCAGGAAGTCCGGCAGTGATTCCAGCGCCCTCCATACCAGGAGGCTTTCCCGGATTGGTAATCACACCAGTGCTCCACTTCGACCGCTGGAATTTCCCCGTAACGAGGCCCCTTGGAGTGCAGATGGCAGGCCGGGGAGCAAAGAACCAAGCCCAGCAAAAGAAGGAAGGGCAACACGTGAGCGGTGTGGACGACTTTAGCCATAGTTAGAGAGGGGGCTGGAAGACTCTGGAACCCCCCATAATTCTCAATTTTCCATATTTTCGAAGAAAATCAAGCAGACTGAAACTCACCGCAACGCCAATCGTCCGCCTTCAGTGGAAACGCCTGAGGCCAATTCCCCCTTGACAGCACCGAGGATCGTTATAGATTCGCCACCCTTTTTCACCACTTCAAGGGAACCCTCCCAACCTGTCATGGCCAACACCAAATCCGCTCTCAAACGCGTCCGTCAGACCCGTGTCCGCACGCAACGCAACCGCGTCATCAAGTCCAACATCCGGGCCAGCCGCAAGAAAGTGAACGCTGCGATCCTTTCCGGAGATGCCGATGCCGCCTTGGAAGCGCTCAAAGCTTTTACTTCCGCTGCTGACAAGGCCAGCCGCAACAACATCATTCATCGCAATGCCGCCGACCGCCTCAAAGGCGCCCTGACCCGTCGGATTCAGGCTCTCGCCAAATAATTCCTTACGGGAAAAACAGACCATCCGGCAACGGATGTGGTGGCTTCAACCATAGCTCTTACGGTGGCTATGGTTATTCTTTATTTTGGGATAATAGCGCCCGTTTTGCGCCGACTTTCGGTTGTCGGCATTGAATTGTGAAATAATCAGGCTACCTTTTACGTCTGATTGAGTGTCCCCGTCCTGAGCCTGCCCTGAACCGGGGAAGAGGGCATTCAAAGGCAGAGGGGGAACGTCGTTTCAATGGCAAGTTTGCTGGCAGCTACAGGTAGGGGCATTTTCTGGTTACTGGAATACCTGGGACAGCTCACCATCCTACTCAAAGAGATGGGGGCCTCCATTCTCTTTGGCCGCATGCGGTGGCGCCTGTTGGGGGAGCAGGTGGTCAACATTGGTTTCGGCTCCCAACTGGTGGTGGTGGTCACCGGAGCCTTCACGGGAGCGGTCTTCGCCGCCCAAACCTATTTCAAATTCAGTTCTCTGGGATTGGGTTCCGGAGTGGGGGCGGTGGTGTCGATTGCCATGTGCCGCGAATTGGGTCCGGTTCTCACGGGACTGATGCTTGCCGGACGGGTCGGAGCGGCCATGGCCGCGGAAATCGGCACCATGAAAGTCACCGAACAAATCGACGCCCTGCGCTCGATGGGGGTGCACCCGGTGGATTACCTCGTCATCCCCCGGGTTTTCGCCATGTTCCTGAGCGTGCCGCTGCTGGTGGCGGAGTCCATCGGTTTCGGTTTGTTGGCTTCTCATTGGGTCGCCGTCTATGGTTTCAACGTGCCTGCGGCATGGTATGACCACCATGTCCTGGCACACACCGCGTTGATCGATGTCAGCATGGGTATGATCAAAGGCACCGTGTTCGGGGCCATCATCGTCCTGATTTCCTGTCATCAGGGATTGAATGCCACCAATGGCGCCGTCGGAGTGGGACAGGGCACCACCAAGGCCGTGGTCTTTTCCAGTCTGGCCCTCCTGGTGGTGAATTTCTTCCTCAGTCTGATCCTCAACACACTGTCTCCTTTGGGAGGATACGATTGATTATGGATCTCTCCGCTCAGCAACCCGCCAATGCTGCCGCTCCCACTCCAGAGGCGGGACAAGGTCATTTTTTTGAGGTTGCCGGCCTGCGACGGACGATAGGGTGGCAGACCATTCTCGACGGCGTCGATCTCAATATCCGCCAGGGGGAATGCATGGTCATTCTGGGGCGCAGTGGAGAAGGCAAAAGCGTGCTGCTCAAACACCTCACCGGTCTGATGTCCCCCGACGAAGGAAGCATCCTGGTCGATGGCGAGGAAATCGTCGGGGTTCCAGAGCGCCAACTCAACAAGGTTCGCCAAAAAGTGGGCATTCTCTTCCAAGATGGGGCCCTTTTCGACTCTTTCACGGTGGCGGAGAATGTGGCCTTTCCTCTCACCGAGCGGGGGGAAAAACGCCGGGAAGTGCTCGAAGAACGAGCCCGAGAAGTGCTGCAAATGGTGGAGTTGGAGAACCACATGGACAAAATGCCGGTCAATATCTCCGGTGGGATGCGCAAGCGGGTCGCCCTGGCCCGAGCAATCATCACCCGGCCCAGCTGCATCCTGTACGATGAACCCACCTCGGGCCTGGATCCGATCGTATCAGACAGCATCGACCACCTCATCATCGACATGAAGCACCGCTTCTCCATCACTTCGGTGGTGGTGACGCACGACATGAAAAGCATGTTCAAAATCGCGGACCGGGTGGCGTACCTCCGCGAGGGCCGCATTTACTTTCTCGGCACGCCGGAAGAACTCCGCCACTGCCCGGACCCGGCGGTGCAGAATTTCATCGAAGGCCGCTCCGAAGCCACCCTGCGCGAGATGGAACCGAAGGATCCCAGGACCAAATAATTCAAACCAACCTTTCATTCTCAACCACACTACTCCATGGGCATACGATCCAAACGCACCGACATGATGGTTGGACTTTTCGCCTTTTTTGGCCTCGCCATCATGGCCGCACTGATCCTTCAGTTCGGCGGATTCCGCGACCGCATCCGTCCCAAATACGAGGTCCGGGTTTCCTTTTTGGATGGCAGTGGCATTTTCCCGGGAGCGCCGGTGCGGCTAGGAGGACGCAAAGTGGGGTTTGTCGCCGATGAGCCTCTTCCGACGGAGGATTTTCAATCGGTGATCATTCCCCTCTTCATCTTCTCCGATGTGCGGATCCCGGAGAAATCCCGAATCAGCCTGGCAACCGCCGGTCTTATGGGTGACACCTACATCAAAATCGAATCCCCCACCACCGGACCCCTGACATTCATTGATCCGGAATCCACGGAGGTGATCGAGGGCTATGCAGCGGCCGGACTCGCCCAGTTGCAGGAGAGCGCTGCTGAAATCTCAGTGGAAGCGAAGCAGGCCCTCATTGACATCCGGGGAGCCATCCAGGACATCCGCAATTCGGTGGCGGGTCTCGACCGATCATTTAATAAGATTGATACGGGGCTACTCAGTGACGAAAACCTCGGCAACATCCGGACAACCTTGGCGGATCTGAAATCAACCGGGGACAACCTGAAAACTGCCTCCGGAAAAATCGATAATCTCCTCGAAGAAGGGAAAGGTGCCATCACGGAAGCAAAATCAACCTTCGCCAAAGCCGGCGATGCGGCGGACAAAGCCAAGGATGTCATCACCAAGGCCGAGCCCGCCATTGATGACATCCGTTCCGCAATCAAAAGTGTCAACACCACGATGGACAAAATCACCAAAGGCAACGGGGTGGCCGCCACATTGATCAATGACAGCTCCTTGAAACGCGATCTGGAAAACCTCATTTCGAATCTGTCCCGCTACGGCATTCTCCGCTATAAGAACGATGCCGATAAAGACGAGGAGAAAAAGCCGGGAACTTCCGGCACAGCAAAAGGCACCAAACCCGGCGGTTGGTTGGGAAGACACTGACGCGGACCGGAGCCGCCTTCGGCAGGGCACTCTTCATGGAATAAAGAGCTGGAAGTTGGTCGCAATTCGTTTCAAGCTTTCATCCAGATGCCACCACTGAACGAAATTACCGGCTGGTTGCTGCTGGGAGGGAGCACCCTCCTGCTGCTCTCCATGGCCCTCGGACAAATCTGGCGCCATTCCCGCGAAGGTCGCCTCCACCGGCAGCGTCTCGCCCTCCTCGAGGAAGATCTGCGCCGGTCCCGGGAGCGCCGGGAGCGGGAGAGCTCCCTGCCAGCGGCCTGGAATGGCAAAAGGAAGTTCCGCGTAGAGAGGAAGGTCCTTGAAGGAGGCGATATCTGCTCGTTTTACCTCACCCCGCATGATGGCCGTATTCCCCTGCCAAATTTCCAGCCGGGTCAATTCCTGACCTTCGACTTCGATCTTAAGGGACGATCGGAAGTTCGTTGCTACAGCCTCTCGGATGCCTGGTCGGAAACCTTCTACCGGGTCAGCATCCGGCGCAAACCGGGCGGACTGATTTCCGGTCACTTCCATGATCAGATCAATGTCGGGGATCTCCTCGATGTGCGCGCGCCGTCGGGTGATTTTTACCTGGATCCCCGCGGAACAGGCGGAGTCGTCCTCTCCGGGTCCGGGGTTGGCGTGACGCCGGTGTTGAGCATGATGAAGACCCTCCTGGCGGAGCATTCGCGCCGGGAGATCTGGTTTTTTTACGGTGTGAGAAATGGCGAGGAAAACATCATCCGCAACGAACTCCGGGCTTGGGCCTCCTTGGGTTTGCCCAACGTTCATCTGCAAGTGTGCCACACCAAACCCGGCCCCGGAGAGGAGCCAGGAAAGGATTTCGACCAGGTCGGACGGGTCACCGTCGACCTATTTCGGAAGGTGCTGCCGTCGAACAATTTTGATTTCTTCACGTGTGGTCCCGGCCCGATGATGCAGGATCTCCGCGAGGGGCTGCAATCCTGGGGAGTGCCAGAGTCACGAATCCATGACGAGGCTTTCGAACAGGTGGTCCGCAGGGTGGCTGTCGAATCAGGAACAATCGAATTCAAACGCAGTGCCCGCACCATCGCAGTGGGTGGCACGGCGTCGAGTCTGCTCGACTTGGCCACCAAAGAAGGCATCCGAATTCCTGCGGGATGCCGGGTCGGGCACTGCGGCACCTGCCAGACCGCGCTGATCAGCGGCCAGATCCGCTACACCAAGCCACCCGCCTTCAAGGTCGAAGATGGCTGCTGCCTTCCTTGCGTCTGCCTGCCCCAGGGCGATGTGGTGATCGATGCCTGACCGGCGTTTTCCCGACTTGCATTGCACCACGACGGACCTCAATGATCGGCATGCGCATCGACATCGTCACCATCTTTCCCGAGATCTGCCTTGCCCCCCTGCGGGAGAGCATCATCGGACGTGCCCAAGAAACCGGACGGGTGGATTTGCGGGCCCACGATCTGAGAGACTGGACGCACGATCGACACCGCCAGGTCGATGATCTCCCCTACGGGGGTGGGCCCGGCATGGTCATGAAACCGGAGCCGTTTTTCGAAGCGGTGGAAGCACTCCGCACCCCCGCGGCACGCGTCATCCTCTTGACGCCCCAAGGAAAGCGTTTCGACCAGGCTGCGGCAAGGCGTCTCTCGGCCGAGAGTCACCTCATTCTGCTCTGCGGGCACTATGAGGGCATCGACCACCGGGTCGTGGAAGCACTGGTGGATGAAGAACTCAGCATCGGTGATTATGTCCTGACCAATGGCACCATCGCGGCAGCAGTGATCGTGGATGCCGTCGTCCGGCTCCTGCCGGGAGTGCTGGGTGACGAACGATCTGCCGAGGAGGAATCGTTCGCCTCCCCCGGAGTGCTGGAGGGACCGCATTACACCCGTCCGGCAGAGTTTCGCGGGATGAAAGTCCCCGACATCCTCCTCTCCGGACATCATGCCCGCATTGAAGCTTGGCGTCGGGAACGCGGAGTGGAGCGCACCCGGGAAAACCGACCGGACCTGCAAGACTGACGAGCCCTCTCTTCCGCGATCCATCCAAGTTCCTGAAGATTCGGATTCCCCCCTCTTTCATTTCCGGTTATCCTCCCAGCCATGTCACAAGCGCTGCTCCATCCCCCGATCCCGGGAATCGGATCAGCGGATCCGGCCCTCTCCGTGAGGAATCTCAGTGTGGACTTCCGCGCCCGTCGGGGAAACACTCGCATTGCGGTACGGCAACTGTCCTTCGACGTCGCCGAGGGCGAATGCCTGGCCCTCATCGGAGTGGCGGGGAGTGGCAAAACAACCACGCTGGATGCCCTTTGCGGTCTCCTGCCGAATCAGGCCAGAATCGCATCCGGCATGGCCATCCACGGGGGACAAGACCTGCTGGCGCTGTCTCCCCGCCGAATCGCGGCACTGCGGGGCACCACCATCGCCGTCCTGCGGCACGATGTGAACCGACTGTTGGATCCGCTCTACCGGATTCGGGAGCACCTTGCGGAAGCCCTCCGCCAAGCGCGACTGCCAGCCTTGGCCAAGGCGCCACGGGATTGGCTTCCCATTTTTTACGAACTGGGCTTCGTCGAACCGGAATCGGTCTTGGCCCGACGTCCCAATGAGTTGCCGACCAGCCTGCTTCAAAGAACCATCCTCGCGATCGCCCTTCTCACCGGCGCCAAGTTGATCTTGGCGGATGAGCCTACCGCCGGCATGGATGCCATTGCCGAGGCCCAGTTTCTCCACCTGCTTGATGAACTGAGGCGGCGGAGAAATGTCGCCATCGTCCTCGGGACCGGGAGCTTTGGTGTCGCCCGTTTCCTCGCGGACCGGGTCCTGATGCTTTACGAGGGCGGTGAAGTCGAATCAGGAACCACCGACGATTTGCTGGCGACCCCAAAATCGCCTTACACACAGGCTCTCGTCAGTTGTGTGCCCAAAATGGGGGAATACCGTTCCCGCCTGGGAGAGGTGCGCATGGAAGCCGTGAGGGCAGCCGCCCAACAAGTGATGGGAAATATTCCCGCTCTCTCGGGCCAGCAAAACCTTGGGGCTCAAGACCAAGGGTCAGACGACTGAATAAAAAAAACACCCTCCAGACTCGTGGAAGGTGTTTTTAATAAGCTTTTATGAAGGATCGATCGATCCTAAATCAGTAAGAAACGGTCCGCGTGTGGTCCAGCGTCGAAATGGTATCGAGCTGAGGAGGGAATTCGTGGTATCCGTTAAAACGGTCGTATTCGTAGCGGGTGTAGGGGGCTCGGAACGAGCCTTTGTAGATGGGACGGCGGAAATTTACAATTTCATAAAGACCGTAGGAAAGACGGGCTCCGGTCCGGTCAAGACCGGAAATAATACCATTAAACCAGACTTCGGTCATCGGTTCACCGCGCTCAGCAGCGCGCCACATTCCGGTAGGAATCTCGGTCCAGCCATAAAGAACGGTCGCCAAACCTCTCGCCAGTTTCCGGGTGGAGGTATATTTGCTCTTTGGTGGCGCCTGAATATCGGCCATGGACGTGGTCGCGATCCCAAGGACGAGTAGGGCTGCAAGGATTTTCTTCATAATCGAATGCGAGAATAGACGCATCCGGCAGAAATTGGCAACATCAAAAATACTTTTTTCGCTTGGCCCGGGCCGCTTTGTTCCTATGTTGGGGGTAACATGCATCAAGATTTGGAAAAGTTGGTCGCGAGCGGCAGGCTGGAGAAAGCCATCGCGGAGAAACTGGACGCGTTCCCTCCGGGGACGTATTGTTTTCACAAAAGCTGGGGAGTGGGCAAAGTCTCGGCTTGGGACGCATTGGCGACCAAAGTCGAAATCGATTTTGAAGGCAAGCCAGGCCACACCATGGGTATGGCCTTTGCGGCGGGAGCGCTCGAACCCGTGCCGGACGATCACATCCTGGCCCGCCGCTACTCCGATCTGGAAGGCATGAAAAAACTGGCGGTGGATGACCCCGTCGGCCTCGTCAAACTGGCACTGGAAAGCTCCGGGGGCAGCCTGAGCATGGATGCCTTTGATGCCATGGTCAAAGGCAGCATCGTCTCCGAAGGCCGCTACAAGAGCTGGTGGGAGTCCACCAAGAAAGCCCTGCGGAATCAACCCCAGTTCCACGTGCCGGCAAAACGGAACGAGCCAATCGCGCTTCGTTCGGAACACCTCGACCCGGCCCAAGCTCTCATCGAAGTCTTTCTCGCGGCTCGCGATTTGAAGGAGAAGGTGCGCCGGTTGGAAGGCATTGTGAAAGATTTCGGGGTGTTCAACAACCCCGTCGAAGACCTCGCGCCAGTCGTTGCTGAGATCAATGAATCTGCCCGGAAGGCCACCAAACTCCATTTTCAGCAGAGTATCGAACTGCTCCTGAGCCGTGGTGATTTGTTCGCCAAGGAGCCGAAATTGGCCGATTCCCACAACGATCTGCACGCCCACGATGTCATCGCCGCCAACCCGGACCGTCTTCTGGAGCTCATGCAATCGGTATCCGTGACCCGCTTGCGTCAGATCCTTGAGCTGTTCCCCATGGCCTATGGCGAAAATTGGTCGACTGAAATGTTGAATTTCATTCCCCTCTCGACGCTGCGGAACATTGGGGAAATCTCCTCCCACCTAGTGGAGAAGGACCATGCCGATCTCGTTGTGGGGTATTTCGAAACCGGCCTGGCCCGGCGTCAACTCCACTCCGACGCGCTCGCCTGGATCTGCCGCGAACGCAAAGGGGTCGCCGAAGTTCTCTTCGAACCCGGCATCAGCCTCACGCTCATGTCCGTCCTGGAAAATGAAATGATGGCAGACCAAGGGGTGCGTGCCGCCAACCGACTGCGCGATCTGCTCAACGATGACGTCAATCTGATCCCTGATTTGATCCGCGATGCCGACCTGAATCTGGCGCGGAATTTCACCAAGCAGATGATGATGTCCTCGATCTTCGAGGAAATCACCCGCAAAGCCCTTTTGGCCCGTGTCGTCAAAACTCGTCCGGAAGTGCTCGATCTCGTCACCGGAGTCGCCAAGGCAGAGGAAGAAACCCTCATCGTCTCCGAGCAAAGCCTTGCCAAGCGCAAAGCCGATTATGACAACCTCGTCCGCGTCCAGATCCCGCAAAACCGTGAGGATATCAAGATCGCCCGATCCTACGGTGACCTTCGGGAGAACTTCGAATACAAGTCCGCCAAGGAACAACAGCGCGTTCTGATGCGCCGCCAATCCGAGATGGAGCGGGAACTCCGACAGGCCCACCCGACGAATTTTGAAAACCCGGACATTTCCAAGGTTTCAATCGGCACCGTGCTCCTGCTCGAGAATCTCAAAACAGGAGAAAAGCTGACCTACACCATTCTTGGTGCCTGGGACGGGGATCCAGACAACAATGTCCTCGCCTACCTGTCGGAGGTTGGCAATGACCTGCTCAACAAACCGATCGGCGGCACCGCCGAGATCCCGGACGGCCCTATGACCAAGGCCACCTGCAAAATTCTTGAGATCAAGCCTTTCGTGAAGGCCTGATTCTTGCAGATTCCCACAAGGGAAAGGGCGCCGTATGCTTGCAAACGGCGCCTACCTGATCACGCGCACAATTCGGAATTGCCAAAATTACAAATACAGAGAAATTTAACCATACAAAAACAAATGCTCGAAACCACGATCATCTCCATCAAAGGCCGGGAAATCCTTGATTCCCGGGGGAACCCCACCGTCGAAGTGGACGTCGAACTGGAGGGTGGCGCCATCGGACGCGCCGCGGTGCCCAGCGGCGCCAGCACAGGGGAGCACGAAGCCTGCGAACTGCGCGACGGCGACAAAGCCCGCTACCTTGGCAAAGGGGTCACCAAAGCGGTCGCGGCCGTCAATGACCGCCTCGTCGAGGAACTGCTCGGAATTGACGCCACGTCCCAAAGCCTGATCGACAAGATCATGATCGAACTGGACGGAACCGCCAACAAATCCAGCCTTGGCGCCAACGCCATTCTCGGGGTGTCTCTTGCCGCGGCCCGGGCGGCGGCGACCCAACTCGGACTCCCCCTCTACAAATACATCGGCGGCCCCAATGCCAAAGTGCTCCCCGTGCCAATGATGAACATCATCAATGGCGGTGCCCACTCGGATGCCCCGATCGATTTCCAGGAGTTCATGATCATGCCCAAAGGGGCCCCAACTTTCCGGGAAGCTCTGCGCTACGGGACCGAGATCTTCCATTCGTTGAAAAAGGTCCTCAAAGACCGCGGGCTCTCCACGGCAGTCGGGGATGAAGGCGGTTTTGCGCCGAATCTGGAATCCGCCAACGACGCCCTCGAAGCCATCGCCCAGGCGGTGGACAAAGCTGGCTACAAGCTTGGCGAGGACATCTTCATCGCGCTGGACGTCGCTTCTTCCGAATTCTACGACGCTTCGAAGAACAAATACGTTTTCAAAAAGTCCGACAAGTCGGAGCGCTCCGCTTCCGAGTTGGTCGACTATTATGCCGATCTGCAGAAAAAATTCCCCATCATCTCCATCGAAGACGGCTGCGCCGAAAACGATTGGGCCGGCTGGAAGGTCTTGACCGATAAACTCGGAAAAACGACGCAACTCGTGGGCGACGACCTTTTCGTCACCAATGTGGAATTTCTCCGCAAAGGCATCGAACAGGGAGTGGCCAACTCCATCCTTGTCAAAGTCAACCAGATCGGTTCCCTCACGGAGACGCTCGACGCCGTCGAATTGGCCAAAGAAAACGCCTACACCAGCATCATCAGCCACCGCTCCGGTGAAACCGAAGACTCCACCATCGCCGACATTGCCGTTGCCACCAACGCGGGTCAGATCAAAACCGGTTCCCTGAGCCGTTCTGACCGGACCGCCAAATACAACCAACTCCTCCGGATTGAGGAAGAATTGGGTGAAGACGCCGTCTACGGTGGCAAAATGAAAGTCTGAAATCGCCGCAGCCACGGCCCCCCGCCATGATCCGAGATCCTGAAGTCCTTATCGACCACGACCAGCAGCACGACGCGGTGTTTCTCTATGATGAGAACCCGCGACGTCCGGCGGATGTCTGGAGGATTCTCAATCGGATCATGGTGGGGCTGCTTTTCGTGCTCGCCTTGGCTGTCATTGTCCGCTTTTTCTGGCCCGAGGTGGAGCGCCAGCGGGGGCTCAACGTCGAGCTTACCCGGTTGGAAATGATCAAACAGCAGAAAGCCACCAAGGTGGCCGGACTGCGACGCGAGCAGGAATGGCTCAAAGGCGACCGTGAGTATCTCGAGTCCGTCGCGAGGGACCGTCTCGACATGGGCCGGAAGGGAGAGACCGTGATCCGGATCGAACGCCCCGAGGAAACCGCCAAGCCATAATCCGTCGGGACGTGGAGGGGAACCGGCCCTAAGTCCCGACCATTTGGCAGATACCGGGCCAACTGCCGCCATGCCACGTCCTCCCGCGAAGTTCAACGCCAAGCCATTCGCCTATCACGAGGAGATCGACCTCCGGATCGACACCCTCTCGCCTCTCGGCCAAGGGGTGGGCCGCATCGATGGCTGGGTCGTCTTCGTTCCTTTCAGCCTTCCCGGCGAACTGGTCCGGGCCCGCATTTATCGAAATGCGGCCAACTACTCTGAGGCAGATCTCCGCGGGGTCATCGAGCCTTCCGCCCACCGGACCGAGCCCTCCTGCCCTCTTTTCGGCGAGTGCGGAGGATGCCAGTACCAGAATCTGGACTACGAAACCCAGCTGGACTGGAAACGTCGCCAAGTCGCGGAACTGCTCGCCCGGCTCGCCGGGATCGATCATGATCCTCTGCCGGTCATCCCTTCCCCACGGACCTATGGCTATCGGTCCAAACTCACGCCGCATTTCAAAAAACCACGCGGAGGCGGCTTGGGTGACATCGGATTTCTCCGGGAGGGAAGACGCTTCGAGCTGATTGATGTGCCGCAATGTCCCATCGCCTCGCCGGCCATCAATGAAGCCCTTCCGGGCCTTCGGACCGACGTGCTGGACCGGGCCTCCGATTTCGGGCAGGGAGCCACGCTTCTGCTCCGCGAAAGCGAAGGGGAAAAGATCCTCACCGACCCCCGTGGCACTTGTGAGCAGGCCGTCGGGGGCGTTCGCTTTCAATTCCCCGCCGGCGAGTTTTTTCAGAACAACCCTTCCATCCTGCCCGCTTTCACCGGGCATGTCGCAGCCGAAGCCTGCGGCGCTGGAGCCAGGTTTCTGGTCGATGCTTACTGCGGGGCCGGTCTGTTCTGCCTGACTGCCGCCGACCGATTCGAGCAGGCCGCAGGGGTCGAAATCAGCGAAGCCTCCATCCGGTGGGCGGCCCGGAATGCGGAACTCAATGGCATCTGCAATTGCCGGTTTGTCCAGGGCCGGGCCGAGGCCATCTTTGCGGAGATCAGCTTTTCTCCCGCCGAAACATCAGTGATCATAGACCCTCCGAGAAAAGGCTGTGACCCCGAATTCTTGGAGCAACTCCTCGCCTTCCGCCCGGCCCGGGTGGTCTATGTGTCCTGCAATCCCGCCACTCAGATGAGGGACCTGAACCGCCTGTGCGGCGACCGGAAAGCCGCAGGCGCCTACACCCTTGCCAAGGTGCAGCCTTTCGATTTGTTTCCCCAAACCCGCCACCTCGAATGTGTTGCCACACTCGATTTGACGGTGGATTCCTGACGCGCCGCCCTGAGCCGGATCAGTTGGCTTTCGCGGCAGCGATGGCGTCTTTGGCTTGGGTTTTGGGCGTGGCCTTGAGTTCGCGCCAGACGATCTTGCCCTCTTTGACGAGGAAACTCTGACGAGAGGCCAGCGAGGTACCCATGATCGTGGGAACGCCAAAAGCCTTGATCACAGCCCCGTCTTTGTCGGCGAGAAGTGTGAAAGGAAGCGAGTATTTCTCTTCAAATTTCTTCTGAGCTTCCACGGTGTCGGCACTGACCCCGATCACTTTGATCCCGGCGGCTTTCACGGCCTCGAATTCATCCCGCAAATTGCAGGCTTGCGTGGTGCAGCCCGGGGTATCGGCTTTGGGATAGAAATACACCAGTGTGGTGCCCGAGGAGAGTGCCTTGCCAAGGTCGACTTCCTTCCCGTTTTGGTCGACGGACTTCAATGTCGGAGCGGCGGCACCAACGGCCAGAGGTTCCGCCCGGCCAGTGGTCGGAAGGGCAAAGAAAGCCACCAAAGCGGCAGCGGCGAGGGAGGAGAGCAACGATTTCATAGGGGAAGATACGGTCCTCCTCGTCAAATGCGAGCAAATCCGACAGCGAGATTTCCTGGCGGGTTCACGCCAGAAGAGGAGAAAATGCCCTTGGACTATTTCCTGCTGGTCAAGCCAACCCCGCCCCCCTATTCTTTAAATCTGATGAGCTGGTTTTATGCGGACAAAAGGGAGCAACAAATCCCGGCAACTGAGGAGGAAATCCGCCAACTCATCAGCCGCGGAGAAATCTTGCCAGAAACCCTGGTCTGGAGCATGGGCATGTCCGGCTGGGATGCCGCCTCCCGGGCCAAACCAGAGTGGTTCCAGTCGCCCGGACCACCCTCCGGACAAATCCAACCGCTCTCTCAACCCTCCGCGCCGGTCTACCAAATGCCTCCCGGTTACACGGCGGGTTATGGCATGATCCCGATCACCGATGGTCTGGCCACGGCCAGTTTCGTTTGCGGTATTGTCGGAGTCTTTCTCAGTATTTGCTATGGAATGGGCGTTTTCTGCTCCATCACGGCGGTGGTCATGGGGCACATTTCACTCAGCAACATCAAGAAGTCAGGGGACATGCTTCAAGGAAGAGGGCTCGCAGTGACCGGTCTGATTCTGGGGTATCTTATCATCGCGCTCATCACTGCCGTGGTGATCATCGTTGGCATCTTCATGGCCACAACATTATCCGGCGCCGCAGGGGCAGCCGCGGGGACTACCGGTCTGCCCTGAGGGCATTCCGCGATTCCGCGATGGCGGCCCGATCCGCCTTGTGGCAGACTCGGTCCCATGTCCTTTCGCCAATCCCTCCGCTCTCTGGTCAGCGTTGTCCTGTCGGTTCTCTGTTTTGGAAACGCCCAGGCTCAAGAAAAAGCGGTCTCTGATCCGCTGAGCCGGGAACACCTCGTCGCCTGGTGCATTGTGCCGTTCGATGCCAAAAAGAGAGGCCCGGAAGAGCGCGCGCAGATGCTTGAAGAGCTTGGCCTGAAACGCTGCGCCTACGATTGGAGGGAGGAGCACGCTCCGAGCTTTGAGCGGGAAATTCTCGCCTATCAAAAGCACGGGATCGAGTTTTTCGCGTTCTGGGGATCGCACGAGAATGCCTTCAAACTGTTTGAAAAATACCGGGTCCATCCCCAGATCTGGCAAACTCTGGGAGGGGGCAGCGGGGCGACCGACGAAGAGAAAACCGACTCTGCCGCCAAGTCCATGGAGGCCCTTGCCAAGAGGACGGCGGCTCTGGGTTGCCCACTGGGACTCTACAATCATGGAGGCTGGGGAGGCGAGCCAAAGAACATGGTAGCGGTCTGCCAGAAACTGCGGGCCATGGGCTATGGTCATGTGGGGATCGTCTACAATTTCCACCACGGTCACGGGCACATTGCCGACTGGGCGGAATCGTTCAGAATGCTGCAGCCCTACCTGCTCTGCCTCAATGTCAACGGAATGGTCCCGGAAGGTGAGGCCAAGGGGTTGAAGATCATCCCTCTCGGAGCGGGAGAAGCAGAACTGGAAATGATCCGCACCGCTCTGAAAAGCGGATACACCGGTCCGATCGGAATCCTTGATCATCGCCCCGAAACAGACTCGGCGGAGACTCTAAAAGGAAATCTGACCGGAATGGAGTGGCTCCGCAAAGAACTCCAAAGCACGGGCAGCGGAGGGACAAAACCGGTGCTCCAAGTTCCATCGCCCCCCCGAGCTCCCGCCAAAAGCGCCTCCGTGACGGAGGGAGTGGATTCGCTTTCCCCCGCCTTCGGCAAAGCCCTCCGCGGCGGACTGCTAGTGCCCGCACGGGAGGAATTCCGGCGCCCCGCCTTCACCGTGGAATGCCGCGCCAAACTCGACTCCAAAGGGGGGTACAACATTCTCGTCGCCTGCGATCCGAAGGCGTCATCGAGCCATTGGGAGATTTTCACGATGAGCGGGAGCGGGATGCTTACGGCTTACTTCCCTGGCCTGACCCCCGACCACATCCGCAGCCAGGTGGATGTCTGCGATGGGCAGTGGCATGCCGTGGCGATGGACGTGGCGCCAGAGCGGATCCGGCTCTGGCTCGATGGCAAGGTGGTTGCCGACCAATCGGTTCAGCGAAAGGAGGGTGGCAAGATGCTTCCCGGAGAATTGGCTTTCGGCCGCCTCGTGGAGGGGTCGATCGGCGCGGACGGGGCGATCGATGAAGTCCGCATCACCCGGGGAATCCGGGAAGATCTGGGGAACCTTGCCACCACCCCGCTCGCGGCCTACAGCAGTCAGGTGCTCGGCTACTGGAATTTTGACGAACTCGTTCCCGCTCCAGCCATCCTTCGCCACCCCCTCGATCAGGCCTCCAATCCCTATTGGCAGGCCCCGATCAACCGCGACCGGATCTACGATTTTTATGCCAAACAGGCCCGTCACTACGGCAAACTCCCACCGGCCCAGTTACCCGCGGTGCTGCCCCAATTCCCCGGGCTTGACGGAGGCACCCAGGGACACTGGGGCAACCAGAACGACCAGGATACCTGGAAGGACGGCCGGATTCGTGAGATGGACATGGGATCCATGGTCAGCGGAGTCTTCCGCGGCGCCGGAAAAACCCATCCCCGTGGAGTCAGTGTGCATCTGGGCGGGGATCTGAGCGCGGTCTTCGACACGGATGCGTTGGCTTTCACCACGGTCTGGCAGGGACCATTCATTGCCTGGTCCGATGCGCGGCGGGGCTTCATGAACGGCACCCCGATGGGCGGAAAACCGGTGGACTCCGCCATTACCGGACCATCGGCGACGCCCAAGAGTTCCTATCGGGGATTTTACCGTCATGGCGACCGCATCCTCTTTGCTTACGACCGGGATGGCACCAAGGTTCTCGACAGCGCTTCCCTGGTCCACGGCCAGCCCTCGCGCATCGTGGAAACCGGCGACAAACGAATGATCCTCGGTCCGGAGGATGACACCCGGCTCGCCGCACTGTGCTCAGGAGGCCCCCTGCGCTGGCCGGAGCGGCTGACGACCCGGGGCGTCCCGGGTGCGGGGACTCCTTATGCGATCGATACCTTGACACTGCCCTTGGAAAATCCATGGAAGGCCCTGTTTTTTGTCAGCGGCGTGGATTTCCTGCCGGACGGGCGCATTGCCATTTGCACCATTCACGGCGACGTCTGGCTCTGCCAGGCCGAAGGACCAGATCTGACCAACCTGACCTGGAAACGCTTCGCCGCCGGGTTGCATCAGCCTCTGGGTCTGAAGGTCAGTGACGGCGTGATCCATGTCATGGGACGGGACCAAATCACCGCCCTGCACGATCTCAATGGCGACGACGAAGCCGATTTCTACGAGTCGGTCTCCCGGGCCCAGACCACTTCCCCCGGAGGGCACGACTTCATCACCGGACTGGAGCGCGACACCCAAGGACGCTGGTATTTCGCCTCCGGCAATCAGGGGCTGTGCCGGGTCTCGGCCGACGGTAAGAACCTCGAGGTGGTCGGCACCGGCTTCCGCAATCCCAATGGACTGGGCATTTCTCCGGATGGCGGCACCATCCTGACCAGTGTGCAGGAGGGGGACTGGACCCCGGCAAGCGCGGTATGCGACGTCCTACCCGGCGGGCACTATGGAGCCGGCGGCCCCAAAGACGGACCACTCGGTTACGTGCCACCGATGCTCTATCTTCCGAGAGGGGTGGACAACTCCTGCGGGGGGCAGACCTGGATCGACAGTGACCGCTGGGGACCAGTGACGGGACAGTGGCTGCATTTTTCCGGCGGCTTCTGCACTCATTTTCTGGTTCTCCGCGAAGTCATCGACGGACAGTCGCAGGCCGCCGCTGTCGCCCTGCCGGGTGAATTCCTTTCCGGTGCTCATCGGGCCCGCTTTTCTCCCCATGACGGGCAACTCTATGTGGTCGGGGCCCAGGGCTGGGGCAATTACGGCACGCAGGACGGCTCACTGCAGCGGGTCCGGTTCACCGGAACCGAGGCCGCCTACCCCTGGCCGGTGCGCCACGAAACCCGCGACAATGGGGTGCTTTTGACCTTTGCGGATCCGGTCAGCGACGCGTTGGCCGATGCCGGCAACTGGTTCGCCCAGCAGTGGAACTACCGCTATGGTCCAGCCTATGGTTCTCCCGAGTTCTCGGCACGCCAACCCGGAACAGTGGGGCATGATCCCGTGGAAATCCGCTCCGTGCAGAAGCTCGACGGGGGACGCCAACTGTTTCTCGAAATAACCCAACTTCAACCCGTGAACCAACTGCACCTGCACTGCGATGCCCCCCGGCGCCTCGAGATCTTCGCCACGGTGCACCGGCTCGGCCCGGCCTTCACCTCCTTCCCAGGATACCAAGCCATCCCGAAAAAATCCTTTGCAACATCCCACGAAGACCTCACCACGACCGATCCCAACCCATGGTTGAAAGGTCCGGAGGGACGCTCCGTGACCATCCGGGCGGCCCTCGGACTCCAGTTTGAGACCAAACGGTTCACCGCAAAAGCCCGCGAACGCCTCAGTCTGACGTTTGAAAACCCCGACACGGTTCCCCACAACCTGGTCATTGCCCGTCCCGGTTCACTGAAGACCCTCGGCGACCTCGCCAACCGCCTCATGGCGGACCCCCATGCGATCCGCAGCCATTATGTGCCGGATAGCGAGGAGGTGCTGGTTCACACCGACCTGCTAATGCCAGCCAACACTCAGACCATCCATTTCAACGCCCCCGGTCAACCGGGGGAATATCCCTATCTGTGCACCTTTCCAGGTCATTGGATGGTGATGAACGGCGTCCTCGTGGTGGAGTGAGTCCCGGGCGGCATCGCGCCCTGCCCAACAGGGACGGGCACGTATATCCGTGCCCTGGGGAAGTCCTTTCGCATTGACACGCCCCCCGGCGAAAAGGCACCCTTGAAATTCTCATGGATATTCCTCCAATGCCCGCTGCCCCTGACTTGAAAGACGGAAAGCCAACCTCCGTCCGCCACTGGGTGCTGGGCGCGGCCACGCTGACGGCGTTCCTGCTCTATCTCGACCGCATTTGTTTTGCCTGGATCATTGATTCCGATTCTTTCAAAAAAGACATCCACCTCGTGGAGGGACAGTCCGACATGATCAAAGGGCTGTTTTTCTGGGCTTACGCATTGGCCCAGGTGCCGGCGGGGTGGCTCAGTGACCGCTTCGGGACCCGGGCTCTGATGACCACCTACATTCTCCTCTGGTCCGCCTTCACCGCACTGACGAGTTTGAGCGATGGATTTCTCATGCTTCTGGTGGCCCGGGTCGGCTGTGGCATCGCCGAGGCCGGAGCCTACCCGGCCAGCTCGTCAATGCTCACCCGGTGGTCCCATGTCAACTGGCGCGGGCTCGGCAGCAGCATCATCTCCGCTGGCGGACGGATCGGCGGGGCGCTGGCCCCCTGGCTCACGGCTTCGGTGATCATCGCCTATTTTTCCAACTGGCGGTGGGTGGGTTTCATCTACGGTGGCATCGGTCTTTTTGTGGCCGTGGTCTTCTGGATTGTGGTCCGTGACCATTCCCGACTTCATCCGGGCTGCAATCAAGCGGAGCGCGATCTACTCGCCGAAGGCAGGAAAAACCAGGCCTTGCGGGAACCTCCCCGCCGCTTCCCGTGGCGGCATGCGCTGCGCAGCCGCAGCCTCTGGATGGCCAGCCTCTACCAGACCACGACCAACATCGGATGGGCTTTCCTCGTCAATTCGCTCTCCACCTACCTCAAAACCGTCAAGCACATGGACGACACTGTGAACGGCCAGGTCTCCAGCGTGGCTTTGTTTCTCGGCATTGTCGGACTTCCCCTCGGGGGCATGCTGACCGACTGGTGGTCCAAGAAACACGGGGTGCGAGCGGGACGCATGATGCCTCTGGTGGTGACGCGGATCATCGCGGTGGCGGCCTATTTCTGGGTCATGG
>JADZAX010000114.1 GCA_020852405.1 Verrucomicrobiales bacterium | reverse complement strand
TGATGACCGATGATCCGGCTTACAATCCCAATCTTACTCTGGACGCCGAAGATGGAGGGTTGGCCTTCCCTCCACGGTTGCGGGTCTCCACCAAATCCATGGCCGGTTCCTGAACGCCAGCACAGCATCCGCTGTTTCCTTTTGCCATTTTCATTTGCTTGGCGCGTCTTCGCCTCCCTCATTGTTTCTCAATCTCCTGTTACTTTCCAAATTTCTGATGCGTATTCTGATCACTGGCATTTGTGGGTTCGCGGGCAGCACGCTGGCCCAGGCCCTGCTGGACGCGACCGAACCGGGAGCCCTGACCATCACCGGGATCGACAACCTGTCTCGGGCCGGCAGTTGGCTGAACCGGAAACTGCTGGGCGCCCGGGGCATCCAGATTGTGCACGGGGACATCCGCTCCCCGTCGGACCTGGAAGGGCTCGGCCCGGTGGATTGGGTGCTGGATGGAGCGGCCAATCCCAGCGTCCTCGCCGGGATCGACGGCAAGGCGAGCAGCCGTCAGGCGGTTGAACACAACCTCCTCGGCACCATCAATCTCCTGGAATTCTGCCGCCACCATGGCGCGGGATTTCTTCTCATGTCGACCAGCCGGGTCTATTCCATTCCCCCCTTGGCAGGTCTCCAGGTGGAAGCCGTGGACGGTGCCTTCCGCCCCCATCCGGAGCAATCGTTCGCTCCCGGGCTGACGCCCCGGGGCGTCAGCGAGGCATTTTCCACCCAGCCACCGGTTTCCCTCTACGGGAGCACCAAAGTGGCCTCCGAACACCTCGCCCTGGAATATGGCGGCGCCTTTGGGTTTCCCGTCTGGGTGAACCGGTGCGGGGTGCTCGCCGGGGCCGGTCAGTTCGGCCGGGCCGATCAGGGCATCTTTTCCTTCTGGCTGCACAGTTGGAGAGCGCGTCGCCCGATGCGCTACATCGGTTTCGACGGCTGTGGGCACCAGGTGCGCGACGGCCTCCATCCGAGGGATCTGGTGCCGCTGCTCCGCGCCCAAATGAGGACGGGGGATCCCGCGGGGCGGCCCCAGATCGTCAATGTATCCGGAGGCACCGCTTCCGCCCGCTCCCTTCGCCAACTGAGCGGATGGTGCGAGGCTCGCTGGGGCGCGCACGAAGTGCAGAGCGATCCCCATCCCCGGCCCTTCGATCTCCCTTGGGTCATCCTGGATCATGCCCTGGCCACCATGACCTGGAACTGGACCCCGCAACTCTCCGCTGACGATATCCTTGAAGAGATCGCCCGGCACGCCGAAGAAAACCCCGATTGGCTTGACCTGTCCGCCCAATGAATGATTCCTCCCAGCAGCTTCCACCCCTGACCTGCCTCTCGATCGTGATTCCGGCGCGGAACGAGGAGGAGGCCCTTCCTCCAACCCTCACCGATCTCCACCAGCGGTTGCGGGACGCCCAGATTCCGCATGAAATTCTGGTCGTCAACGACGGCAGCACGGACCGGACTGCCGAGGTGCTGGAGGACCTCGCCACCCGTATTCCCGAACTGCGTCCACTCCACAATCCGGGCCCCCACGGCTTTGGCCGGGCCATCATTTTCGGGCTCAATGCCATGAAAGGAGACGCGGTGGTTGTCGTCATGGCCGACGCGTCCGATCATCCCGACCACGTGGTTCGCTACTGGGAAAAGCTCAATGAAGGCTACGAATGTGTCTTTGGAAGCCGGTTCATCGCGGGAGGCGAAGTCCACGACTATCCCAAGGTCAAGCTGTTCATCAACCGGATCGCAAACAAGCTCATCTCGCTGCTCTTCCGGATTCCACTGAATGACACCACGAACGCCTTCAAGGCCTATCGCCGGGAGGTGATCGAGGGATGCCGTCCCTTCCTCGCTCCGCATTTCAACCTCACCATTGAGATTCCGCTCAAGGCCATCGTGCGCGGCTTTTCCTGGACCATCGTGCCGATCAGTTGGCACAACCGGACAACCGGCGAGCCTAAACTGAAAATCCGGGAAATGGGGAGCCGCTATTTCTTCATCATGGCTTATGTCTGGCTGGAAAAATATTTCAGCCGGGGCGACTACCGACGGGATCAGGCTCCGGTTCGCTCCACTGGTGATTCATCCTCGCGGAATGTCTCCGAAACGAAGGATTTGGGCCTTTCGTGACGAGATCCTGAATCGTCAGGATGTCGACCCGGCAGGTCATTCCTGGACCGGTCCTGAAGCCTGTGGAAGCAGCCTCCCAAAGCAGGACTGCAGTCCTAGAAGAGCCATCATGCTCATCCCGGCGACCAGCCAGTGCCACCCTCCGTGCTGGAGCACCCGGCGTTTCATCAAGTCCCATCGACCGACAGGCCGGGGGGCGGTGAAGGCGAACCAGCGATGGTCGAATTTGTCGAGTGCCTCGAGGCGGATCTTCCCTTTCGGCACTTCCACAATGACGGACTCCCAGGCAAGTCCGGGACTGCGGGCAAAGGAAATGGGTATTCGGTGAGAACCATCGAGTGAGGAAAAGACCAGGGAACTCCCATGGGGAGATGGCTGTCCTGCCACGAAGAATTCAATCCACCG
>JADZAX010000113.1 GCA_020852405.1 Verrucomicrobiales bacterium | reverse complement strand
GCCCTGCATGGTCAGTTGGTTTGGATCATACAGAAAGTGATGCCCGTCCGCTGATCCGATCGCGAGCATTGGCAGCTTGTCCTTCGCTGCTCCGGCGACCTCGCGTACGACGATGCCTTGGGTGACGATCAATTCCCGACCTTCTCCCATCTGGAAGGTACCATCTGAATCGGCTGCGGACAGAGAGGCGGCAGGAAGGGAGGCCAGAACCATGCCAAACAACAAAGCTTTCAGGGTTCGGAGTGGGATGATCGGACCCTCATGCGGCAAAGGCGAACACCTTTGTGATTCTTCTGTCATGTTCATTCCGTTCGGGATGCGCTGGTTTGGATTCATGCGGTGCCAAGGTAGACTGACTATTGGGAGCGCTCCGCTGAGAACACATCACCCGAGGGCTTGTCGGGCAAGGTGGCCTTCCATGCTTCGAGCTTGGCGACGATGTCCTTTGCCACATCGGCCTTTTCTGCGGCGAGATCCTTCGTTTCGAGCGCATCGGCGGCGATGGCGTAGAGTTCTACGTGGCTGCCATCGCGATTCGACAGCAGCTTCCACTGTTGATCGACCACGGCATAGGTCACCCAATGATACGGCGCGTCCTTTTTCGGCGGCCATGAGCCTTCCATCCGCCAGAAGAGTGGCTTCGAGCGGGGCGGCGCGGCCTCGCCCTTCAAGACCGCGACTTGGCTCAGGCCATCGGCGACATAGCCTTCGGGAGGTGTGGCACCTGCCAGTTCACAAAAAGTGGGCAACAGATCCACCGCTGAGATGAGGGAACGGTTGTCGATCTTGCCCGCCGCAATCTTCCCCGGCCAGCGGGCGATGAACGGCACGTTGATGCCGCCTTCGAACAGCGCCGCCTTGTAGCCCTTGCGACCAGCGGTGATGCCTTTGGAGGCCGCGATGCCCCAGCCAGCACCGGTGGCGGTGTCGTAACTCAGCTCGAGCTTGGCCTTGTCCGAACCCCGCGCCGGACCGTTGTCGGAACTGAAGATCACGAGGGTGTTCTCGGTGAGTTTCAGGCGATCCAACGCGGCGAGCACCTCGCCGATGCGATCATCCGCATGCGCCAGCACCGACGCGTAGATTTGATTTTCGCGGCTCTCCATCTCCCGGAACCTCCACTCGTATTTCGGCACCGTGTGGAAGGGCGTGTGCGGCTCGTGCATCCACAGATTGATGAAGAACGGTTTCCCCGCTGCTGCATTCTTCTCGATGAAGGCGATCGCGTGGTCTGCATCTTCATGCACCGGCATCTGTTCGCCCGCGCAGTTGAAGGCGCCGTATTCGTCGTAGCCATAGACCTTTGGCAGCGGCGAGTCCGGGATCATGTCGTTCGACAAGTGCCACTTGCCAAAGTGCGCCGTCGCATAGCCTGCGGATTGCAGCATCTTCGGCAGCGTCGGTGTCTTCGGATCGAGCCAGTCCGGCATAGTGCGCTGCGCGTTGTTCTTCACCCACGCGAAATGGCCGTCGATGTTGTAGCGCGCCGGAAAGTGCCCCGTCATCACCGCCGTCCGGCTTGGCGAGCACACGCCGCTCGCCACGGTGAAGTGTGAGAAGTCCGTTCCCTCCTTGGCGAGTCGATCAATGTTCGGCGTCTTCACATACGGATGCCCGTGGCAGCCCAGATCTCCCCAGCCCCAGTCATCGGCGAAGATGAAGATGATGTTGGGCTTCGGAACTTCGGCAGAGGATGCCTCACACAGAGATGCGGAGACGCAAAGAAGGATAAGAAGCAATCGTTTCATGGTTGGTCAATTCATCATGGGTTTCCAACCCAACAGGGTTGAGTCGGCGACCAGACCCTGTCAAATTGATCCAGTCACGATTTCTGTTCGATGCACATCAGCTCCTTCAGCGTGCGATGGTAAAGCCGGCCATGGCTGTAGCTGGGAGTGTTGCACGACCAGGTTTCACCGAACGGTCCGAGGTCATTGAAGGAGATGAGGGCGGTTTGATCGAAGTTCTTCGCCTGTCCGTCGATCACCTGAACCTTGCCGCACATGAAGGTGAAATAGAGGTATTGGTTCACCGCGATGGTGTTGCCGTTGAAGCACCACCACCAGCCGGAACGACCGGAGCGCTTGTCTTCCGCGACGTCGATGCCGCGGCTGTTGATCGTCATCTTCGGGTAGAACAATTCGCCGTTCTTTTCGATCTGCCCTTCGACGGCGGGAATCTCGAAGGGCAGTTGCAGATACTCCACCTTGCCGGTTTCCACATTGATCCGCGCAAGGCTGTGCGTCGGTCCAATGTCCGTCATCCTGCCCTGACGTTTGCCGTGATACTCGAAGCACGAGAAATAGACAAAGGGATGGATCAACATGTTGGAATGCCACGCGGGAAAGACCGTGATGGAGGGATCTTCCTGTCTCAGATCGACTCCACTGCGAGTGGCGAAGGTCTTGGTATCGGCATCGTAGGAAGTCACCGTCACGTCCTTGATCCACGAGATGCGTTTCGCCTCGCTGCCGTCCTTGGTGTTGAGCACCACGAGATCGGTGCGGGTTTCATCCAGCCAATAGGCATGCTTCGCGTCCCAGAATTGCGTCACGAGACACTTCCCATCCGGCTCCGCGTTCCAGGTCCAGAGCGCCTTGCCGGCTTCCGGTCCATCCACGCGATTCAACGTCATGCCAGCAGGCGCCTCCGGCGTCCCGTGATGCGCTCCGCGACCCGACAGCACGGCGTGTCCCCCGCCCGGCAGTTCAGCGAGCACCGGCGTGTTATAATGGGTCAGCCCTTCCGGCGAGATCCACAATGGAGCGCCAGTCGATGCATCGAATCCGCGCAGGTAGTTCCAGGCATCCTCGCGCCGCAATGGATCGCCCGGGTCACGCGGCTCCGCGTTGAGGAGCGTGTTGCCGGTCTTGATCGGCTCGAACTGCTTGTTGAAGGGGCGACCCAACGTAGGCGTCCACTTCCGCGTCCACACCTTCACGCCATCCATCGTCCAGCAACCCATCTGCCCGCTCGCGTTGCAGAACCAGACGTGCTTGCCGTCTGTGATCGGTGTCGGGCTGCTGCTATCGCTAAAGCCATAGGCGTAGATGCTTTTCGCCTGAGGATCGCCCGCGAGTTCCTGCTGCCACAAAATTGTGCCATCCTCCGCGCTGACGCAGTAGAGCACGATGTCCGTCCCCTGCTTCTCCACCGTATCCGCCGCCAGCGGCTTCATCGTGGTCAGGAAAAGTCGATCCTCCCACACCGCGATGCCGCTCTGCCCTCCCTCAGGCAGCGTGAGCCGCCAGCGGATGTTTTCATTCTTCTCCGCGCTCCACTTGTGCGGCACTGCTTGATCCGTCGTGACTGCCCAGTTGTGATTCGGACCGGCGGCTTGAGGCCAGTTGGTGCCGGACTCTTCCCGAGAAAACGCGTGGTATGCCAGTGAGAAGCAGAAAGCGATAGTGGTGGTAGTGAAAGAGCGATTCATCATAGTTTGGCGGAGGTGGCGTCGGTTCCGTTCTCGGGAAAGACATCTTGGACCCGAACTAGGAGAGTGGCACCGGCTCCCCGACCTTGTCCAGTGAGTGGTTCGATTTGCGAGAGAAAGTTTTCCTCACTTCGGTAGAGGCCGTAATCCCCTGGCGAAACGGATTGGCCACGCAACGGTCATCCAGAACCTGCCCATGGGAAAGTTGTTGGCGGCGGCATAGGATTGTCGACAGGATGACCACTTCGAGGTCCTCCGGCTGCACCGGTACCTGGCTGTCCATTTCGAGCGTGGCGTCGATGACGAATTTGCCGATTCCCAGTGCCGGTTTACGAAGGGCGTTGGCGATGAATTCCTGGAGCACCTGAGCGGACAACGCGAAGTTGCCGCCGAGAATCAGTTCGCCGGCTCGCTGCTTTGTCTCGGCATCCTCCGCCACGCCAGAGCAAGCGTAGAGGAGCACGTTGGTATCGAGAAAGACCTCAGCGGTCAAGGGCCTCCTTCCGGCTGAGAGGTTGCATCGGCTCGGTATTGGTCGCCTGCATTTCTGCAAGGAGCCGCTTCAGGTTGGCCTTGCGGGTCTTTTCGGCGCCGCCTCCAGAGACTTCCAGACAACGTTCGAGGGCCCGGGGCACGATTTCTTTCAAGGTCGTGCGCTGTTCCGCCGCCAATACCTTGGTCTTCTGGAAGGTCTCGTCGGGCAATTCGATCGTCGTTTTCATGAGCCATAAATATGGGATTGCGGCTCGAAAAACAAAGAGAATCGATCAAACGGCGAGGTCGCCGGCGAGGCTGAGCCATTCGCCCAAACTGATAGGGATTCCCTTTATCATCCCTTCCGCACCCGCCCCACCGCACGGCCTGGGATAGCGGGGGTTCCTCACGGTTTACCAACCGGCGACAGGTCTCCAGCTACACCGGGCTCTGTCCTCGCGAACACAGCAGCGGAGGCAAGCGACGAGGAGGCAGCGTCAGTAAAAAGGGCAATCCGAGGGTCAGAGCCATGCTCGTGGAAATGGTCTGGCGGATGATGCGCTGGCAACCCGACTACCACGGGCTGAAGAACTGGATGGGAGTGCTGGGCGATCCCGGGCGGAGTCCGGCGGCACGCAAGAAAGCCATCGTGGCCATCGCCCGTCAGCTCGCCGTCGATCTGTGGAGGCTTTTCACCGGGCAGACCACGGCGGACAAGCTCGGACTGATCTACCTGCCGGATCCGGCCTGATCGCACGATACCTCCGAGTCATGTAATAACTGATCAATCATGAATCACTGAACTGAACCCGTTTTGATTTCGTCACGAATGTCGCGCGTCTGGATAAGTCCTTGGGCGGTTCAAACCGATCCGTCCGTCTGCTAGATGAGACCGCTTTTTCTTTTCCCTGGCCCGAATCGGGCAACTGGCGCTTTGTGAACCTTACGGCAAACGCGTGGATAGCAGGCTGCGTCGC
This sequence comes from Verrucomicrobiales bacterium, assembly GCA_020852405.1. Lineage (GTDB taxonomy): Bacteria > Verrucomicrobiota > Verrucomicrobiia > Verrucomicrobiales > DEV007 > JACKQE01. The sequence continues at coordinate 2,271 of JADZAX010000113.1, read as the reverse complement.
GGGAGATCTTAGATGTTTACCTGGGAAAGAAAGACACTCGTGAGAAGAACCCAACTGATCACCAACAACACTCTTTTCGAGAGATCAATCCAATGACGAACCACTAACTCTGGCGGAAAATTCCACTTCCCCACTTGACCAACCCCATAGCAGCAAATTCTTCTTTTTTAACCCAATTTGCGGTCCCCTCCGGCCTTTTCCCCGTGCCAGATCCCTATCAGTGATACCAATTCGGGGTCCTACGGGTATCATGTGTTTTGCGTGAGCAATGCTGCGGGGGCGGTTACCGCTTCGCTCTCGCGATCTGCGGAAAGGAGGAGTGCAAAGGCGAGCGTTTCGCCCAGTGCCCCCGAGACGGCGGGACGCAGGAGGAACCGATTTTCAGGCAGATCGGGGGCGCAAAAGATGCCAAGGAGACAACCCTGGTGAGCAGCGGGAATGAGAAGCAGGTCACCACCTTTGTCGAACCATTGGTCGAGTTCGAAGTGGTAGGGAGCCCACTTCCACTCCAATCGCATTTCCTCGAGTCGGAGGGATCTACCCTCCTCTCCGAGCGTCTCGGCGAGCGAGCGGGAGATCAATTTTTCCCCCGATCCTGTTGAGGCAGTGGGGATGAGTCGGGTAAAAAATCCTCCGTTGAGGTGCCGCCAGAGCTGCGGCTGATGGATGCCCAGAGATTCGAAAAGCGTCGAACAAAGGGCGAGTGGTGGATCCGCTTCTCTGTTCCCTCGGGAGCAGGCGATTTCCTTCATGTGTTCGTGCGCCTCTTCGATCCGGTCGATACCGTGGGCTCTCCAGCGGGCGAGCCTCTCCCCGATGTAGCCCGCAATCGGACCGATGCCCCAGACGGCGGCGGCGAAGGCGAGCCATCCGACGGTGGTCCCGAGAAAGAGGCCTGATTCCTCGAGGAAATGGGAGACTGGTTCGCCGACGACGTTTTCGAGAAAGGGAATGGCGGCGACTCCGATGAGCCAGACCTGTCCCTCGACATGGGGAGGCGAGAGAAAGCTGCCGCGCTCCAGCGCGATGATGAGGAGGAGGGAGGAGACGATGGCGAAAGACACGGCAATGGAGCCGATCCACAAACTCTGTGCGGGGGCGGAATTCATCTGGAGATGACTGAGGAGTGGCCACCAACTGCGGAGGAGGAGGGCGAAGACGGCGATGCGCCCGACCGTGGGCAGGGGGGCGGGAACTCTCGCGAGCCGCCGCCGCTGCCAGTGGCCCGCGGCAAAAAAGGCGAGGGGAATGAGGAGGTGCCAGAGGAGATTCCACATCGCGATTTGGGAACCGGCGGCTTTGACAAAGAGGGCTCTCAAGACCCAAACCAGGACGGAAATGAGAGCGACCTTCGCCCCCTGTCTCCAGAATCGGACGAAACGCGATCGCTCTGGCGAGACCTTGCGGCCCGGCCAGCAGAGTGCCACCCAGATCCCGGAGTAGGTCACGGCACTGGCGGTGAGCCATTCAGCCGCGCGGATGAAAAACACGAGGAGGGTGTGCAGGCTGAAAAGGGTGGCCCCCACCTGATGATCGGCATACTCGCGCCACATCACAAACCGCGCCCGGTAGAGGCCCATCCCGAGGGATTCTCCGACCCATTCCAGATTTGTCCCGGCGAGCAGGATGGCGAGCCACCACGCCGCCGGGACGCCGCCACTGGGCCCGCCGAGGAGGAGGAGGATGAGGATGCCGCTGGCGAGGATGGCGAAGGTGGCGCGATCGACTTCGCGCTCAAGGCGGGTGATGTCCCTGCTGGAGAGGTGGCGCAGCTCGACCCAGTCGGACAGGGAAGGGTCGGGCGAGGTCAGTATGCCGGCTGTGACCCGCTGATCGCCCGAGGCGGATCGATCGAGGTAAAAGACGGTCTCGGTGTCCATGTACTGGGCCAGTTTGCCGAGGGTGTCGAGCGGGCGCAGGCTCAGCGACTCGAACTCCCGCACGATGTCCCCATTTTCAGGGTCGGCGCGCAATAGGCGGATGTGCTCGATGATTGCCTGGGCATTCTTCCTGGAAGCGACGTGGGCTTCAATCTTCCCGTCATTCAGATCGCTCGCCCTGAACGCTCGAGCCTCGCGTTTCCAGTAGAGGATGCCGGGGATATCGCCGACGGCCGTCTCCCTCCCCGAGGTCTCGAGATCCGCCCGCAGCCGCGGCGGGAAGTCACGGAGGTCGAGATAGATCACCGAGGGCAGTAGGATGAGGATGGCGATGGCGGTGCGGTTCGTGATCCATGCCCCGGCCGACTGGAGGCCTTTCGTGACGATGGGT
>JADZAX010000112.1 GCA_020852405.1 Verrucomicrobiales bacterium | reverse complement strand
GAGGCATTGATGGTGGCGAGTGCCTCCAGATTCTCCGGCCAGCAGGGTTCCTCAAAAAAATAAAGACCGTAGGGTTCGAGAGCCTTGGCGAACTGCATCCCCATCGCCGGGGACGGGCGCGCATGGCAGTCGACCATGATGTCGATCTCGTCTCCCACAGCTCCGCGCATGGCCGCGACGCAGGCCTCGGCGGCTTTGATCGGTTTGAGCCCCTCGATGGGCATCGTCGGCGGGACGGCCATGGACTTGAAGGCGGTGAAACCCTCCTCCACGGCTTCCAAGGCCAACTCGGCAAACTGCTTCGCATTGTCCACTGCCGTACCATAAAAGCTCTCCATGTTGCCCCCACCGAGATGGCAATAAAGACGGATGGAATCCCGCACCGCCCCTCCCCAGAGCTTGTGGCAGGGAACCCCGTGGATTTTTCCGACAATGTCCCACAAGGCGAGATCAATACCGGCGATGGCGGTGGACCGTACCACCCCGTGGCCGTGCCAAAAATGCTGCCGCCACATCATCTGCCAAAGATGTTCGACCCGTGTCGGATCTTCCCCAATGACCAGTTGCTCCAGGTCCGCGATAGCGCCAACGACAGCCCGGGTATGCCACTCGAGAGTGGCTTCGCCCCATCCGAAAAGCCCCGGCTGATCCGTCAACACTCTGACAAAGATCCAGTTCCGCATCTTCGCATGGCAGACCAGGGTTTCGATTTTTGTGATTTTCATGCAGCAAAGTTTCGTCGGAGAGAACCTGTTATTGTCGCCAATAACAAGAAAAAATTGATTTTCGCAGCGGAATAATTCATCCTCTTCCCATCAGCATCGCCGATTACATCCAAAACGATCTGGAAGCTCGCCTCAGGAACGGGCAGGCATTGCCCGCGCCGCTCACGCTGGATGCCCTGTCCCGCCATTATGAGGTCAGTTTCACCCCCGTGCGCGCCGCCGTGGCCGCACTGACCGACGGAGGCCTGCTCACCAAAAAAGCCAACGGCCGGCTTGCTCCCACCGCGTGGTCCCCTCCGACCACGACGGCGGAGCCGCTTCCCATAGCCAGGCTGCCCCTCCCTCCTCCCGATCCCTCCAAACGCATCTCCTTCGATCTGGTCACGCTCAGCCTGGAAGGGGAACCCCTCCATCTCCGGGAAGAGGTCACCGCGGAGAAATACGGTCTGAGCCGTTCCGCCGTGCGCAACATCCTCCACCGTCTGGCCGGTCAGGGCTTGTTGGAGCACATTCCCCGCCGCGGGTGGCGTCTCCGTCCCTTCCGGCAGGAAGACCTGCGGTCTTTCATCGAAGTGCGGGAAGTTCTGGAATTGAAAGCACTGGATCTGGCCCGACCGCGTATCGTCGAAGCGGATCTCAGGGCCATCCTCGATGGAAACCTCGAACCGGCTGATGAAGGTGACTCACCTTTAATTGACAACTCGCTCCATGCTTACATCATCGGGAAGGCGGAAAACATTTACCTCCGCGATTTCTTCAACCGCCATGGTCATTACTATGACATTCTGTTTGAATGGGAGGATCTGAACCGGTCCACGGCCATCGAGACCGTCCGTCAGCACCGTGACATTCTGACTCCGATGCTGGAGAAGGACTGGCGCAGCGCCGCCAAAGCATTGTCCCATCACATCCGCGAGAATCACCCGATCCTCAGCCGATTCCGCAAACCGTCATCCGAAGGGAGTTGAAGCCATGCCACCGACCTTCCGCTTCTATACCTCTCTGGACACGTCAGCAAAATTCCTCCGTGGATGGCTCCTTTTGACGGGGCTTCTGCTCTGGATGGACATGGCGAAACTGTCTGCGGAGGACGCCAAGTCCTACCTCGACGAGGTCAAACCTCTTCTGCGCGAACGCTGTTACGCCTGCCATGGAGCCCTCAAGCAGAAGGGTCGGCTCCGTCTCGACACCGCGCAGCGGATTCTCGCGGCGGACGTGATTGCCAATGGCGAACTCCTCACCCGGGTCACCTCCCACGATCCGGAAAAACGGATGCCCCATGAGGGAGCGCCTCTCAAGCCCGCCCAAATCGCCATCCTCCGCCGGTGGATCGACGCCGGAACTCCGGCCCCGGAGAATGAATCGGAAGAGGACGATCCCAGGTCGCACTGGGCATTCCAGCGCATCGAACGCCCTCCCGTCCCTGCCGGAGAATTCTCCAACCCCGTGGACGCTTTCCTCGGAGCCAAACAGGCCGGACATTCCCTCAAGGTCCAGCCTGAAGCGCAGCGGAGCATTTTGATCCGTCGCGCCTGCCTTGATCTGACGGGACTTCCTCCCACCGAAGCCCAGCTCACCAGTCAGGCTCCCTTTGAAGAAACCGTCGATCGACTCCTCGAAAGCCCCCAGTATGGCGAACGCTGGGGCCGGCATTGGATGGATGTGTGGCGCTACTCGGACTGGTATGGCCTGGGAGCGCAGTTGCGCAACAGTCAGAAACACCTTTGGCACTGGCGGGATTGGATCGTCCAGTCGCTCAACAGCGACAAGGGATATGACCGGATGGTGGAGGAAATGCTCGCCGGAGACGATATGGCGCCTGACGACATCGACTCGGTCACGGGCACCGGATTCCTCGCCCGGAATTATTACCTCTTCAACCGCACGACCTGGCTCGACGACACCATCGAGCACACCGCGAAGGCCTTTCTGGGGCTCACGATGAACTGCTCGAAATGCCACGACCACAAATACGATCCGATCAGCCAGGTC
>JADZAX010000111.1 GCA_020852405.1 Verrucomicrobiales bacterium | reverse complement strand
GTCTGGGAGAACAAGGAGCTCAAAAATCACCATGGTGGCGTGGTCCGTGTGGGGGATCATTTGTATGGCTTCGATGATGGGGCCGGCCTGGTCTGTCTGGAATGGAAGACCGGGAAAATGGTCTGGAACCAAAAGGACCGTGGCCTTACCAAAGGCTCCGTCCACTTTGCGGATGGCAAATTGTATTGTTTGAACGAGCAGGATGGCACCGTGACCTTGGTGGATGCCACTCCCGATGGCTTCAAGTCGAATGGCAGTTTCGTCCTCGATCCTCAAAGCACCCGACGCAATCCTCAGGGCAAAGTCTGGACCCATCCCGTGGTCATTGGAGGGAAGCTCTATTTGCGCGATCAGGAGTTCATCTCCTGCTACGACGTGAAAGGCTGATCTGGCGGTTCCCCGGCCTCTGTGGCATTGGACCACTGGGCCGGGAGAATTGTTTTTGGGGGAGCGCAGTGCCCTGCCGGAGGCCGGAGGTGGTTCCAGGCAGGCGGTGGATTCCGCGGGGTGGACGACTGACGGAACGGGGAAAGGGAGCAAAAATTCCCGGCACCTTTCGCTTGCAAAGCCTCCAAGGCGGGCCATGTTGTTCGCTCGCCTTGAGCGAGACATTTCTTGAAACGAGAAACGGGTAGGTTCCAGAGCGGCCAAATGGGGCAGACTGTAAATCTGCTGGTTTTCACCTTCGCTGGTTCGAATCCAGCCCTGCCCACCACTCAGTTTCAAAAGCTTGCAGGTCCCGCAAGCCAGGTGCCAATTAAAGACGAAATTCTGCGCTTGCACCGCGTTTGCCCTTTTTAAACCGGGCCGATTCTGTCTGATTTTGGTGGCAAAATAATTTTGCTCTACCCCTCACGTTGGGTGCCAAATAGTATCCGCCACGAAACTAGGCTTGGTTCGGAGCTGGCCAAAGTCTCTCACTGGCCAGAATTCCGCTACCTGTCATTTGCGCCAGTGAGGCCATTTCGTGCGAACCAGGTACCGGAACCCGAGATTGAAGGAACCACTTGCAACCATTTTGAAAAAATCCAGGACCAGGGCCGCCCCAAGGCGCCGCGTGTTCCTCACAGACCAACGGATTTTTTTTTGCCGCATTCTGCGGATCCTTTGCACGAAAAACCCTCAATCTGGAATCGACTCCGTCGAGTGCGGCAACGTTGCGAGGTCTATCGATTCCAATGCCTCGCTTCCGATGGCGGGCACGATGGCTGGGGTGGGGATCAGTAGGGACGACTGGGTTTGTATCAGTATAGATACGGTATTTTTGGTTCGTGAATGAATCCCCAAGATCTTCATGGCACCTGCGGATTTCTCGATCAAGCCGCTTCCATTCTTCACCCGGTTTGCGAATCTCCTTCCGCCAGGAGACGATTGTTCCTCCCGCATCCCGACCAGGCACTATTCCGCGGTGATCGGCGTTTTCAACGTTTCCCCCACGGCCATCTGGTGATCGGTTTTGTCGACGATGCGGCTCTGTTCTGTGCGGGGCTGGTTCTTCTATGGCCCATCGTCATCCTCGGTCGCTTCCAGGGTGAACATGAAACGGATGATCTCCGTGATTTTGGTGCGGCTTGGCCCGTTTAGGTTGGATCCATACCTTGGGTCATAGTGCTGGCAGAAGTTGGCGGCCAGCTCGTATCCCCCGCTTGGCGAGGCCGGTGTGCCGAGATAGAGCGTCAACCCCTGCTTCACCAGCAAGAGCGGCGTGCAATGAATGATTCGCGCCGGACCCCATCGATGGTCCTCCAATGTGTTCTGAAAGTCTCGCGCCCGGTCTCGCAGGAGTTTCGCCGCCCCGAGATCTACGGCATGCAGGAAGCTCTCGCGGGTCGCCGTCGTTCCGAGCAGGGCGCGCGCCTCGTCCAATAGGGCGCCTGCCTCGTCCTTGGTTTTTCCCTTGCGGCCGGCGGCGCGTTTCGCAACCCACAGACCGAAGGCGGGTAACCGGCCTGGATGCTCAAACCATTTTTTCAACACGGTCAGTCGCGTCAGGCTGGCGGAGCCGTGGGCGTCGATTTCTTCGACGATGGTCAGGAGCCGTTCGGGAACCCGGGTGCGCATGGCAAATGATCAGCCAAAGAAGCAAGCGTTCGTGTCCGTGTCGATCACCAGGAGGGCTTCGGCCAGCGAAGCCACTTCCGAACGGGGCTGGTAGGCGTGCCATTTCAGATCGGCCCGTTGCCAGTAAATCTTCCAGACATTCCGGCTGCGGACGTCTTGGACTTTGGCAATGGATTCCTCGACGAATTGGCCGGGACTCTTGAAGGCGGGCCGGACGAAGAAAAGCTCGATGGCCTGACCGTCGATGCGCTGCCCTTCGCGAATTCTTTCACGCAAGTGCAGCGGTGGGCGCCGACGGGACCAAAAGCGTTCTTCGATCAATCGGGTGTGCTCAACGATTTCGGAATCAGTGAAGGGCATGGCGTGCTGTTAGCGCTCGTAGTTGGAACGATAGTGATCCCAATCTCCTTTTGCAAGGCCCGCAAACGCCAGCACTGCCCGATCGCATAGCTCCAAGCACACCCGGCGGAACGTGCCCGTAGTTGTGAAATACCACGGAGCCTTGTCGATGGTCGAAACGGAAAACCACTTCGACCAACCCTCATCTTGGATAGTGCGGGCAAACCTTTGTCGTTCCTCCCTGTCCCATTCGTAGCCATTATGGATCATCTGATTTCGGTATCTGAACACCGCATCGAGGACGCGCGGAAAGTCCGGGATCATGAAACGCACTAGTCCGGACGCTTCCAGAATATCAGTGATCCGTCTGACAATCTTGTCTCCATTTTTGGTGGGTTTGGCGGGATCCCAGAAAGATGGAATGGCATCGCGGTATCGCTGAAATCGAGCATGGTCCTCCTGGTAGGCTTCCTTGAAACGCGGCTCCAATGCGGGGAGGCATTGCATGAAAAGGGACTCGAGGAAGGCGGCAATCGTGGTGATGAATGCCAAATTTTCCGCCAAGTCGGCGAATCCGAATTCGCGGAAGGTCGACTCAATCGGGTCAAGATCCCAACTTCCCGTCATGTCCTCATCGATTGCCAAATCGATCTGGTGGTTGTACCCTGCGGTCCATTCAGAGAGGCACTGCACCAGGCTATGAACTGCGTGTAATTGGGCCCCGTGATCGGAGAACTCCCCAATTGGTTTCGTGATTTTCATCTTGGGAGTCACTGAATATATCTGCGACCGCGGCGGGAAGGAGGTTCGTGGCGATGGTTTGAAAAGCGGCGGGTTGCGTCTCCAATGTTTCCCCCAAGGCCATCTGTTGTGTCCTTTTGGTTGGGATCGGGAGATGTTGGGGGGAGCACAGGCAAGTATTTAGGCGAGACCGAGAATCCAGCCTTCCAACTGTGCGAGAGTGCGTTCAGAAGGACGCAACTGGGGTTGAAAATGAGCGGTCAGGGTGCCGACTGAGTCGTTCTCCTGCATCAATCGGGCGATGCTGT
>JADZAX010000110.1 GCA_020852405.1 Verrucomicrobiales bacterium | reverse complement strand
CTTTACCCCGTCACCATCCAGCAACTCATCGACATTGCCGATGCCGATGAAATCATGCCTCCGAAATCAACCTGGTTTGAGCCAAAGCTGCGTTCCGGTCTTTTCATTCACACCCTAGGCTGAGCCGACCACCCGCTCTCCATGCGTCACGCCCCCATTGATCCGCGCCTTTTTGTGGAAAACCGCGCCCGACTCGCGGGATCCCTTCGCCCGGGCAGCGTGGCCATTCTCCACTCTGCGGATGTGCCACCGATCTGCTCGGATGGCACGATGCGCTTCATCCAGAACAGTGACCTCTTTTACCTAACCGGCGCGGCCCAGGAGGAGACCGTGCTGGTGCTCTGGCCCGACGCCCCGGACCCCGCCCAGAGGGAAATTCTTTTCGTCCGAGAGAGTTCGGAACTCATCGCGATCTGGGAAGGCCACAAGTTTACGAAAGAGGGCGCGACCGCCATTTCCGGCATCGCCAATGTCCAGTGGACGGATGCCTTCGAGCCGACTTTGCGACGGATCGCCCGCCAGGTGGAGACCATTTATCTCAATGCCAACGAGCATCCGCGCGCCGACACCTTGGTGGCCTCCCGTGACGACCGGTGGCGCAAGCGGTGCCAGCTGCTCTACCCGCGGCACCGTTATGAGCGCCTCGCTCCGCTGCTCACAGCCCAACGCCAACAAAAAAGCGACATCGAAATCGGCCTCCTGCGCCAGGCCTGCGAGATCACGGGGAAGGGATTCCGCCGTCTGCTCGCCGTCACCCGCCCGGGCCTGAAAGAATACGAGTTGGAAGCCGAACTGCTCCACGAATTCGTCCGCCACGGTTCACGTGGATTCTCCTATGAACCGATCATTGCCGGGGGGGCAAATGCCTGCATCCTACATTATCTGGACAACGATGCCACTCTCCGTGACGGAGACCTCATCCTGCTCGACATCGGGGCCGAATATGCCCGCTACAATGCCGACCTGACGAGAACCATCCCTGTTGGTGGGCGCTTTTCCCCACGCCAGCGTGCCGTCTATGAGGCGGTGCATCGCATTTACCGCGCTTGCATTGACACGTTGATCCGTCCGGGGGTGGTCATGAGGGCCACCTATGAGCGCCAGGTGGCGCGGCTCGTCGAGGATGAGCTGATTTCCCTCGGATTGCTCAATGCCGCCGAGGTGGCCGAAGAACGCCTCGATGAAAACAAGCCGGAAACCGGGAGGCTTTACCGGAAATGGTTCATGCACGGGACCAGTCACAATCTGGGTCTCGACGTTCACGATGTCACCCCTCCGGATGCTGTTTTTGTGGAAGACATGGTCGTCACCGTGGAGCCGGGCATCTACCTGCGCGAGGAAGGCTTTGGAATTCGTTTGGAAACCGACATTGTGGTGAGATCCTCCGGAAATATCGACCTGATGGAAGATGTCCCCATCGCGGCGGAGGAAATCGAGGCCTTGATGGCTCAAAAAATGCTTTAAATTTTTTGAATTAATCTAAAGACCGAAACATCAAACAGTCCGTAAATTAAAGCAGAGAATTCCCTTGAGCTTTACAGAAACAGGGAATAGTTTTTAAAAATTTTTGACGGGAGGAGATTATGCCTGCCCGTTTGAAGGGAGCTGTCCATGAATACCACCACTTTTACTCATCGCTTGGGGAAGCGATCCGGCAAAGTTGGCGCCCTTTTGGGGCTCCTTTTTTTATCTGCCGGCCATGCCCTGGCGCTGCCCACCATCATCATCGACGCCGGTCATGGCGGACACGACCTTGGGGCGGATGATTCCTTGGTGTATGAGAAACACATCAATCTGGATGTGGCGAGGCGCCTTGAGCGGACCCTCAACGAGCTGGGCTTCCGCACCGTGCTGACCCGCCAAACGGATGATTTCATCCCGCTCGACACCCGGGCCGACATCGCCAACAAACAACGCAACGCTCTGTTCGTGAGTGTGCATTTCAACTCCAGTTGGAAAACCAAAGTCACCGGGATTGAGACCTTTCATCACGATTCCCAATCCCGGGAATTCGCCGAAATGGTTCAACGCTACCTTGTGAAAAATATCGGCGCGGAAAACCGGGGAGTCAAAACCGCCAGCTTTTTGGTGCTCCGCAAGACGCGCCACCCTGCGGTGCTGGTGGAAGGCGGTTTTGTCAGCAATGACACAGAGCGCGCCGCCATGATGGACCCACTCTATCGTCAGGTCGTCGCTGACAGCATCGCCCGGGGCGTGGTGGATTACGCCAATGCCCACCGGTTTTAGGCCCCCTCAGGGAGACTCGGTCGGCTGGCTGGGATGAAGAAGGCATTTGCGGAGGCGTCCTCCCATGCCTACATTGAGGGCAAGGGTTCAGGCCCATCACGAAACACGACTTTCCCCATCATGGCTCTTTTCAAACGCCCCTCTCTCAAGGGTCTAGGACTCAAAAAGAACGACATGCCCGAGGGACTTTGGCACAAATGTCCTGAATGCGGTCAGATCTCCCACGAAGTCGACCTGAAGCAGCGCAAGCGGGTCTGCCAGAAATGCGACCATCATTTCACCATGATCGCCTCCGAGCGGATCGAAATGATCGCCGATCCCGGCACTTTTCAGGAAATTGACGCCGGACTGGATTCGGTCGATGGGCTGGGGTTCAAAAACTACCTCGAGAAGGTCAAAAGCTACCAGCAAAAAACCGGCCTCAAGGAGGCCATTGTCACCGGCCGGGCCAAAATCGGTGGTCGGCCCGCGGTGATCGGGGTAATGGATTTCCGCTTTTTGGGTGCGAGCATGGGCTCGGTGGTGGGGGAAAAAGTGACCCGCGCCATCGAATTGGCCACGGAAGAAAAGGCCACCGTCGTCCTTTTCTCCGCATCCGGGGGGGCTCGCATGCACGAAGGTATCCTCAGCCTCATGCAGATGGCCAAGACCTCCGGCGCCTTGGCGAGGCACCATCTCGCCCAATTGCCCTACATTTCAGTGCTGACACATCCCACCACGGGAGGAGTGACCGCAAGTTTTTCCACCCTCGGCGATGTCATTCTTGCCGAGCCCCGCTGCATGATCGGTTTTGCCGGGCCCCGCGTGGTCAAAGAAACGACCCACCAGAACCTGCCTCCGGGATTCCAAACGGCGGAGTTCATGATGGAACATGGCTTGGTCGACCGGATCGTGCACCGGGAGGAGATGAGGGAAACCCTTTCCCGACTGATCCGTTATATGTCACGGGCCTGAGGCACGTTCTTCAGAGCCAACCATCATGCAGTTCGACCTACTCGGAGAGCACGCGGACCGGGCATACCCGGTGTTGGCCTCACTGGTGACGCCCCGTCCCATTGCCTGGGTCACCACCTTGAATGAGGATGGCTCGGTCAACGTCGCTCCCTTTTCCTTCTTCAATGTCTTCGGAGCCGATCCTCCGCTGGTGATTTTTGCCCCGGGCGACCGCGACGATGGCAGCCCCAAAGACAGTGCCCGCAATGCCCGCCGCACGGGAGAGTTCGTCGTGAATCTGGTCGATGAAGGTCTCGCCGCCAGAATGGTGCAGACGTCCGCCAGTCTGCCCTATGGAATGAGCGAGTCGGATCATGTTGGATTGCCGACAACGGACTCTGTTGATGTTGCCGTGCCCCGCCTTGCCGAAGCCCCGGCCGCGTTGGAGTGCCGAGTGCATTCCATTCAACAGATCGGAGACAACCGCATCATTCTCGGCATTGTAAGTCATGCCCATGTCAGAGATGAATTCGTGGATGAGTCCACCTTGCGCATCAAGCAGGACCTCTTCCATCCCATTGGCCGCATGGCTTCACCCGATTGGTATTGCCGGACGGAGGATCTGTTCTCCCTGGAACGTCCAGATTAAGGCGTGATCCGGGTCTGATCAGCGCTTTAAGGTGCGCCCCCCCTTTCTGAGGACGCGGTTAAGATCACCCGTTTCCATCCCCGGAACCGTGGAGTGTCGGTGGCCCTAGCAGGCTCAGACTGGCCATTGATTCAGAATGCTGGCAGCCAAGGCCCAAGCCAGATTTTTCGGCAATAGCTGCTTCTGTTTTTTGGCTCGCGGCAGCAATGGACCCCTTGCCGTTCCGATGCATCCGGAAGGCGGAAGCATCAGTGAAAAGCATCCCCCCAAAGGAACTTCCCCGCTCCATAAGGAAGCGGTCAGTCCTGGCGCCACCAATCGGCCGGACGTTCCCACGGTTCGACAGTTTCCCGCGCGGCATCCTCCATGGTTTGGGAGTCCGCGTAGAGATCAGGGGATACATCATCGAGTTCACCCGCTTGGAAGAAATTCTCAGACCACGCATTGTCAGCTGGTATTTCCACCCCGGATTTGGACGGGAATTCCCGCATCCACATCCGCTGCACTTGGAACAATCCCAAGCCAAGAAAAACGCCGACTGAGAGGCCAAGCAAAAGCATCGCCAGCGGATCTCCCGAATTTACCCCGAGGGTTCGAGGGAAACCAGGAATTCCAGGCAACCACCCGGAGCATTCCGCTACCACCAACACCACCAAACCTCCGGAGGAGATTGCCTGCAATCCTCTTTGGCATGCTTTGAATGGCCTCTCAGTCATATAAAAAATTTACCACTTTCTTGCATCCTTGAAAAGCAGAATTGGATATTTTCTCAAAAAAGATAGAATAAAGGCCGCTTACGGTCGAAATTATTGTAAAATTTCGATTTTTGGGTAGGCTCACCCCTTCGGAAATTCTCTTCCTTAGGAAAAATCTTTCGCCCATGTGTTGATTCCACTGCATAATCAGCCGCGTGATCTCCGAGTCCTCCCGCGAATTTCTTTTCGATCTGCTAAACACACCCAGCCCGACCGGTTTTGAGGCTCCGGGGCAGAGAAAATGGGCTGCCCGAGCCAGGCAGTTTGCGCCTGTAGTGGAAAGTGATGCCTATGGCAGTGCTTGGGCCCGGCTTGAAGGAACCGATCCCACGGCCCCGCTGGTAATGCTGGAGGCCCACGCAGATGAGATCGGCTACATGGTCCGCCACATCACAGAGAAGGGATTTCTTCACCTCGAGCGCATCGGAGGGTCGGACTGGGCCGTCGCGCGAGGTCGGCGCTTGATGATTCTGGGGGATCGCGGACCGGTCAGAGGTGTCATCGGCAACACCGCCATCCACATCCGTGACCGGAGCGATGGGGACAAAGCCCCCGACCTCCACGATCTGTATGTCGACATCGGCGCCACCAGCGCAGCGGAGGTTTTGGGCCTGGGTCTGAGAGTGGGACACCCCGCAGTCTATGCCGACGGCCCCGAGGCCTTCGGCCAAAGCAGATTACTCGGCAGGGCCTTGGACAACCGGATCGGTGGTTTCATCCTGACCGAAGTCCTCGAGCGGCTTTCAGTTGCCGAATCCAAAGCCGCCTCCACCCTGCTGGCCCTGAACGCAGTCCAGGAGGAAATCGGCGGCCACGGGGCCAAAATGGCGGCCCACCGGCTCCAACCTCAGGTCTGCGTTGTTCTCGACGTCACCCACGCCACCGACACTCCGGGCATTCCCCACACCAAACATGGGGACGTGAAACTCGGCAAAGGCCCCACTCTGACCCACGGGACAGCCAATCACCCCGCAGTCGTGACCCGGCTCATGGAAGTGGCCGAGAACCTCGGGATCCCCCTCCAGCATGAAGCCTCGGCCCGGCACACCGGAACAGACACCGATCTCATTTACAATGTCCGCGAAGGCATCCCTAGCGCCCTCGTCTCACTGCCTTTGCGCTACATGCATTCTGTCGTGGAGGTCGCAGACTTCGGCGATGTCGAACATGTCATTCAGTTGCTCACCGGCTTTGTGACCTCTCTCCGAACGGGGGATGTTTTCCGCACGGAGATCTGACCCTATGAAAGAGGAAATCAATCCGTATCAACCTCCCCTGACAGACCCGATCGCCTTTTTGCCCCCCGGTCAGAGCCAGCTCCACCGTTCCGGGAATGTGCTCATTATTCCCCGGGGATCAGAGAAGGACATGCCGACCACTCTCTGTATCAAATGCGGAGAACCAAGCGTCAAAATTGTTCGGAAAACCTTTGCCTGGTATTCTCCCTGGGTCTATCTGGCGCTGCTCGTCAACATCATTGTCTTTGCGATTCTGGCGGCGGTCATAGGCAAAAAGATGATCATTCCCTGCGGTCTGTGCGAAAGGCACGCGCGAAGACGCTTCACAGGGATCCTTCTCTGCACCTTGGGATTACTCGGAGGAATCGGAGCCCTGATCGGAGGCATTGCTACGGAAGAACCCATGATCGGCGGGGCGGGAATGGTGCTGCTGTTGGCAGCCATCATTGTTGGCATTACTCTCACCAGCCTGCTTCGTCCGGTCAGGATCGACGAGCTGCGGGGTCAGTTCAAAGGCTTGGGAGATTTGTTCCTCTCCCAATTTCCGACCCAAACTCTCTGAGGATGGGGTTTTCTGGCTGGCGCCGGACCTGCTCTTGAGGCATGCTCCGGCCATGTCAGAACATCGAGCCCTCCTCACTTGGAACCGCGGTGACCGCGGCTTCACCTACAAAGAGTTTTCCCGTGACCATGACTGGGCCTTTCCGCGCAGCGGCCGGAGCCTGGAAGCCTCGGCCGCGGTCAAGTATCTCGGCAGCGAGGACCGGGTCGATCCCGAGGAAGCCTTCGTTGCTTCACTGGCCAGTTGCCACCTCCTGACCTTCCTCGCGGTAGCTTCCATGTCAGGGTACACGGTGGACCAGTATGAGGACTCCCCCATTGGACTGTTGGAGCCGGGCCCGGACAAACGACCTTGGTTGAGCCGTATCGTAATGCATCCCCGCGTGGTCTTTTCCGGCGCCAAACTGCCCGGTCCGGAGCACTTGGAAGCCCTTCACGAAAAGGCCCACAAGGAATGCTTCCTGGCCAACTCGGTGAAGACAGAAGTGACCTGGGAAATCCGGGACTGATCCGGACCTCCTCAATCCGGGTTTGGCTTGAGGAGCAATTGCTGGTATGACGTGGGGATGAAACGCCGCCACTTTCTCCAACAATCCGCACTCCTGACCGCTTCGGTCGCGCCCCTGACCAGGGTGCTTCAGGCTGCCGGGACCGAAGATTTCCGTTTCCGCTACCTGGTGGGGTCCTCGATGTACGGGGAACTGCCCCTCCGGGACATCCTGCCCGACGTCTCCAAAACCGGTGCCAAAGCCATCGACGTCTGGCCCCGCAAGCATGGCAACCAGCGGGAACAGATTGAAGAAATGGGACACGAGGCCTTCGCGGCGCTCCTCACTCAACACGGAGTGACCTTGGGATGCTCCACCCGGTATGACCTTGGTCCCTTCAAACTTCAGGACGAAATGCGCTTCGTCGCCAAACTCGGCGGGGACACCATTGTGACAGGAGGAGATGGTCCAAAGGAAGCCAAAGGAGCGGAACTCAAAGAAGCGGTGCGGAGTTTCTGTGAGAAATTGAAACCACACCTCGCGGTTGCGGAGGAGACTGGGATCAATCTCGCCATCGAAAATCATGGAAACAATCTCATCGACAGCGCGGACTCCCTGCGCTGGCTGGCAGAGTTGTCGCCATCACCCCGGCTCGGCATCGCTCTGGCTCCCTACCATTTGGAAAATTTGGGGTTGGATGCCCCCCAACTGGCGGCGCTGATCCGCGAGTTGGGACCCAAAATGCAGGTTTTTTATGCCTGGCAGTATGGCATGGGATGCATGAAGCCAATGCCAAAGAGCGAGGAACTGATGCAAATGCCAGGGCGTGGAGAACTTGATTTCTCCCTCCTCGTGAAGGCTCTTCGAGAAACCCGGTATGCCGGATACACCGAGATCTTCATGCACCCCACCCCGCGGGGAGTTCCCATCCTGGAAACAGCTGGCCAAGTCACTGCAGAAATCAACCGGTCCCGTGCGCATTTGGAAAGTCTTCTCGCCTCCTGATTCGATCAAAAATAAGAATTGCACCGAAAAAGAATCCCATAAGTGTGAGATTTAGATTTTAGCACTTGCTTTTATGGAAATTTTCCATAAAATGGGAATCATGAACTACCGACCACTGTGGATCATTCTTGTTATCATCATCGGCGTGCTTGCGATGCGCTCCCCCAAGGAGTCCGCCCAGATCAGTGGGCAGAAACTGGAAACTGCGATCGCACGAGACGCGCGGATTGATGGAGACAATTACCGGCAGTATTCCCAAGGGCTTGCAGAGACGCTGACCCATTATTCACCGGAACAATTGCAAAAAATCCTCCACATGGTTCCCCTTCAAGTGATCGAGGGAAGGGACGATGCCTGATCCGGGGAGGCTGATTCCCCTCAATCCTGAACGCCCCGTTCCATCGAACAGCCCGTTCAGGCATGCCGCGGAGATTCCTGGTCTCAGGATGGCAAATACCGCCAGAGGTAGATCCAATCGAGGATCACCACCGCTAGAATTCCGCTGGTGATCCAGAAACCCCGCCAGCGGGAGGCAGACCCGACGGACGACTGGACCACCACTGGATGTTTTTGTTCCGTTGCGGTGCGCCAGATCGCCCATGCCAACCAGAGTGGAGAAGCCGTGGCACAGACAAGGATCAGGGGATTGAACGCCAGGGCTTCAAGCCATCGCCCGTGGGACAGGGCGATCATGGAGCGGGTTCCGCCACATCCGATGCAGGGAAGCCCCGTGAGCACCCTGAGACTGCAACGGGGAGGTTGCACCGGCAAGCGCTCGTAGAAACGGCCCGCGACCACAAAGCCGGCAAACATGATGGTCAATACCCCCGGCGCCACCATCCGGGGATGCAGACGACTGAGCCTTTGCAGGAGCCACATGGGTCAGACCTTGGGTTTCGAAGTTTTGACTTTGAGAAGCGTCGGAGGATTTTTTTTCGGCCCCACCGGGAGCGTTGACGCCTCGGTCCGCGCGGCATGGCGCTTCAAGGCCTCGAGGAAAGCTGTCTGAAGGTCGGGAGGCGCGGCATGGCCCATGGCGGGACGATCCAGCATTTGCTTCGGCCCTCGGAGCTGGTTGTAAGCGGCATAAACACTGGTGGGAGGGCAGGTGGAGTCGATCCATCCCACGCTGAGGAGCGCTTCGGCCTGGCACCGGGTGGCCAAATTCACCGCATCAAAATAGCGAGACACCTCCGCCACAATGGGTTCCGCTTTTCCATCCGGCAGCAGCGGGACCAACTTGGGCCAGCCACTGATGCGCCGCCGGATCATTCCCGTATGGTCACACATCGCCGGAACCCCGGCAGCGATGAAAGTGACCCTCGGATCAAGCCCGCCAGCCGCGAGGGCTTGACCGCCTCCTTGGCTGTGTCCTACGACCGCCAGGGTCTTCCCATCCCACTCTGGCTGGGCGGCCATGAAATCCACCGCCCGGATCAGGCGCAGATACATGCCCCGGAAGTAACTCCCATCCCGGTTTTCCCTGCCTTGCGCGGGGTAGCCTTGGAGCGGACCGAGTTCCAGTTCCTTGTAAAACGCCTCCGGTTGGCCGTTGGCGATACCGTGGGCATTCAGATCGAGGGACAAAAAGCCTTCCCGCGCTCCGAGCAGTGCCTGCTCCAAGGAAGCGCTGCGGACCCCGGCGCCATGGGTCCAGATGACCGCCGGAAGGGACCGTGCGCCCGCGCGTTTGGGACGGGCCAAATAACCGGAGACAGGCGCCCCACCAAGACATTTCACCCGCAGGTCGAACACGTCTGCCTTTTCATTCCCCCCCTTGGTCATGGGGCGGAGTTCCGCCTCCAAGGGAACTTCGGCGAGTCGGTCCCGCTGTTCCTCCCAAAACGCATCGAAATCCGGGGGGACGAACCGGCTCGGCGGAATCTCTTCCGGGGCGTAGGCCGCGGCCACGACCCCTTTTGCCAGTTCCTGCTCACCCGCCCCGTGCAAGATGACCTCGCAACGCAGAAATCCCGGCTTTTCCAGCAGGCCACGCATCTCCAACGGCCGCCCGGTGATCCCCAGAGTGGAACTTTCCAGAACGGAGTAACCATCCGCCGAAAGACTGCAGTCCACACTCCCCGTAGCAAGAGGGTGGGTGCCATCACAAGCCCGGATGGAGAAAGTCGCCGGTTCGCCGACAGCATAGCGCCCCCCGGCGTGGTTCGTGGTGATCTCAATTCTGAATTCCCTGGATGCCGCTGCCTCCCGGACTTGCTGGGCTAACAAGCTGCCCGGCAGCAGCAGCACCAGGGAACAAACGAACCTGACAAACGAAAAAGGCAGCTGGTGATCAGGTGGCTTCATGGCGGTTCCAAGGCATAAAAAACGGCCTCCTCCCTTGCCGGAAAGAAGCCGCTTCCAAAATTCTCGCACGGACCGCTCAGTCGTTGTTCTCGATCCGGTCGTATACCAGATAACCGACCCCGATGATGAGCGCCATGTTCATGAGGCCGTATCCGTTCTTGATCCCGGCTTCCGTGGTTTTGACTTCCTCATAGTCTTTGTCCTGCTTCTGCTGCAGTTCAACAGCTTGCTGAACCTTCAGGGGTTTTTTCTTCACCTCTCCCGCTTGGGCCACGTTCAAGCCCAAAACGGCTACCGCCAATGTCAATGCCACGAGTTTCTTCATACGCTGGTGTGATTATCAAAAAATTTGGTGATATGTCAACAGGTTCCTTGTGCCTGAGTCGCAATATTTTGAAAAAACGCCCTCTCAGGAGCCTTCCACCGGAGAGCAAACCAAGGCTGCATATTTTTCTGGCTTCCAAAAAGAGAGGAATTCATCGCGCCCGACCCGGACAATGCCGTACTGTGGATCCATCAGGAGGACTTCCTGATAGGTATGGCCCATGACCACGACATAGTGG
>JADZAX010000109.1 GCA_020852405.1 Verrucomicrobiales bacterium | reverse complement strand
CGCGATTCCAGCCGCCACCGGCGATGAGGACTTCGAGGTCGGCGTAGTTGTGCTGATCGCCATCGCTGATGCCGCTGCCCATGACGAGCGTGGTGCTGTCGAGCAGGTTGGTTTCCTTCAAGCGACTGATCACATGCGCGTAGAACTCCATGTGGAAGCGGTCGACCTGCGCGAGCTTCTCTTTCGCTTCGTCGCCCTTCGTGTGCGTGAGGACGTGATGATTCTGCGGCTTGTCGAAGAGGTCGTGATACATGCGCGGGCTGTCCCAGCGCTCGGGATCGATGAGCAGGGTCGCCACGCGGGTGAGGTCGTTTTGAAAGGCATGCACGAAGAGATCTGCCATGAGCCGCAGGTAGTCGGCGCGCTTTTCGGGAATGCCGGACGGTTCCGGCAGCGGCGGCTTGCCGATGCGCGTGGACGCGGCCTCCGCACGCTGGATGCGCTGCTCGGTGGCGCGGACGCTGTCGAGGTATTCGCCCAGCTTGGCCTGATCATCGCGGCCCAGGCGGCGTTGCAAACTTTTGGCGTCGGTGAGGATGACATCAAGTACGCTCTTCGACGGGCCGCCCTGACTTTGACCAAAGAGTCGCTGAAACACCGCTCGCGGACTTTTCTCAGTGTTTGCCGCGTAGCCGGGGCCATACCAGGAGATGCACTCGAAGTATTTGGTCTCCTTGTTGTCCACGAAGTCGTTCGCACTGAGTTCCAGCGATGGCAGGGCACAGTCGGAGCCGATTTCTTTGGCAATGATCTGGTCGAGCGTCGTGTTCGTCGGGAACCCTCCATCGAGCGTCTCCTGCGGTGCGGAGGACGTGAGCCAGCAAGAGCCCGCCTGCGCGTGAACGCCAGTGCCAGGCACGAACTGACGGTCGAGCCCGGTGATGAGCGTCACATCATCTTTGACCGCAGCGAGCGGCTGGAGCGTCGGTGTCAAAGTGAGCGGGTTGAAGCCTGAGACGACCTTTCCCGGCATCAGTGCCTTCTGCCAGTAGCCGTTCGGCGTGTAGATGAAGGCAAAGCGCTGCGGCGCTGTCGAAGCGGCTTTTGTGAGGCTTTCGAAAAACGGTAGCCCCAAGGTGACGCCAGCGGCACGGAGGAAATGGCGGCGGGTGGCGGGGCGGGCGGTCATGATCGTTGAAGCAACGCGGTGGAAGTGGGTCTCCTGACAGAACCAGCGCCGATCAAGGCGCCACCGAACCAAATGCGCCATCGCGCAGGCCCTGTGCGCCGCCCTGAATGTTGGGCGGCGTATAGCTGTGGACCTCGTTCCAGCTTTGGCCGCCGTCGGTGCTGCGCAGGATGTTGAAGCGCGGTTTGTCGATGCTGATGAGCGTGCCGGAGTCGCTGGCGATGATCTGTCCGGCTGGCACGGCGGCGGGGAGATCGCGCCACGTTTTGCCATCGGCGCTCGCGCGGCTGGGTTTGCCCGTGAGCCAGAACTCAGAGCCCACCACACTAAGTGTGGCGCGCTTCGTGCCGGTGGCGTGAGGGCCGTCCCAGGTCTCGCCGCCATCGCTGCTGGTCCAGGCGTTGGAGGCATCGGTGTCGGTCATCACAAGGAGTGTGCCGTTTGATTCCAGAGCGCCGCGCCCGGTGGAGGCATCGAGTCCACTCGGCGCGAGCCAGTTCCAACTCTTGCCGAGATCGTCACTGGCGAAGAGATGACCGAACTTCGGTCCTTCCTTGCCGCGATTGTCGCCCAGCGCGAGGAAGCGTCCGCTCGCATCGCCGCAGTAAACCGTGCCGACATGGTGCGTGCTGAGTTTGTAGCTGCGCGAATCGTTCTTGAATGCTCCCCACATGCTAAAGGTATCAAAGCTCGCGCCGAGGTCGCGGGTGGCCGTCATCGTCATGTAACCGGAGGCCACAAAAGCGCCTTTGCCCGCAGCGATTTTCCAGGTGCCGGGCATCACGCGCTCATCGCCTTTGCCTTCCGGCAGCTTGGCCTTCCCGTGCGTGAGGTGACGCCAGTTCACCCCGTCGTCGGAGGCCAGGTAGATCGTAGCACCACCCCAGCCGACGCCGACGACGAACACGCCGTCTCCATAAGCCACCGTCTTCGTGGCCCACGGGCCATGATCCGCCCCCGGCGCGGCGAAGAACGTCTGCTTCCAGGTCTTGCCATCGTCCTTCGACACAATGATGCGCGCCCCGTGACCGACGACGACAAACGCCCCGACTTTTTGATTCGGTTTCAGACCGACACCCAGCGGGATGTCGTTGCGGATCTTCGCATCGGCGAGTGATTCCTCGGCGGCGAAGGCGAGGTTTGTCAGGAAGGCAGCACTGATGAACAAGGTCAGGAATTTCATGGTCATGTCTTGTAACGCGCCAATGGAGCCTGCCCTGACAAGCTAAATGACGCTGGCCAGCTCTTTACTGCGTTGCGCATCGCTCCAGCATTTCCCCCCAGCCGCGCGGACCGAGCGGTAGCTTGCCGCGTCGGGCTTCCTCGGAGGCGTGGCGGTGAATCGTGTCGAGAGCTTCGAGGGACTTGGTTTCCGCCAGGAAGGCCTGGTTTGAAGCAAAGAGGCGCTTCACAAGCATCAGGCACTCGACAGCCTTGTCCTTGTTCATGACGCCTTGGCTGAGGATTTCGCTGTTCCGGGTGGAGAGGCCTAGTTGGAGGCATTGCATCACCTCGGGCAGGGCGGCGTGGTCTTTCGGCAGCTCGATGGCGAGCCGGGCGAGCGCCGCCATCATAACGTAGTGGTAAGCGGGTCGCGCATTGTGCGGGTCCATCCAGCGTCCGGCGCGGGGGCCATCCATGAGCTGACCGGGGATAACGCCGATTACCGCCTTCTTGAGTGCGGCTTCGAGATACTTGGGCTGCTTGGTGACCTGGTGCGCCTTGGTGAGCAAATTCACGCTGAAGCTGTTGTAGTTCCAGTTCGGGCACAATGGGCGCGCCATGGCCCAGTCGGCGGCCTTCAGCGCGGAGTCGAGATAGCGCCGGTCCTGCGTTGCCTCATAAAGCTCCAGCAGTGCGACGCCGCACTCGCCATTGTCGAATTGCATCCCGCCATCGCCGTGATCGTCGTAAGCCCAGCCGTTGCGCACCGTCTCAGCGAGCTTTCCCTCGGCTTCGGCGCGTTCGAGAAAGCGTGTGGCCACCTGCATGGCGCGCTCCTGCGAGGTGTTCTTCGCCGCAGGAAAGGGATAGCAGCCTGCGCCCGCCTGCTCCTGCGCCCAGATGAGAAAATCCGCCGCATCTTTCGCCTGCTGCAGCGCCGTGGTCCCATCATCCAGTTTGGCACGATCCATCGCGACCATGCACGCGACCACGTTCGCCGGAGCACGCAACGGCGCGGCGAGCTTGGTGGGATCGATCCCGATTTTCCAAAACCGCATCTCTTCCAGCTTCGCGAAACTCTTCTTCACCGCCTGCCGGGCTTCCGCTGCGCTCAGCAGCCGCGCACTGGCAGGAACAGAAGCGTATTCGTCCGGCACTTCGGGGATGCCTGCCTGCCCGCCAAGTTCCTTGCGCCCCTCGGCGACCGCCGCCTTCACCTGCGCGAGGTCTTCCTTGAGCAAGGCGGCCTGCAAAGCCGCGCTATGATCTTTGCCCGCAGCGCCGCACGAAGTGAAGCTGTGAATGCATCCAAGAATTGCGGCGAAGAAGATGATGGGACGGAGGAGCGTTGTTGTCATAGGACGTGAGCTGAGTGGCACGGAGTCCTGATTCATATGACCTTCGGTGAGGTCGGCTGCGCGATTCATCGTGCTCGGGTGAATTGAGGGCTGGCGACAATGGCATCGACCAAAGACGCGAAGTGATCGCCGCATTGCTTCATCTGCTCCAGCAGTCGCCGGTCGCCCGGCAGCACGGCGCGGCCGAGGGCGTAGCCGAGGAGCTTGCGGTGGAAGTTGGCGAGGAATTCGTCTTCGCGGGTTTTGAGCCAGGTTTTGAGCCCATCGACACCTTTCATCTCGGTGCCGTCGGTCAGTTGGTCGAGGTTCACGATGGGTGCGCCATCGCGCTCGGTGTCGCGCCAGAGGCCGATGGGGTCGAAGTTTTGGAGGGCGATGCCGGGCGGGTCGATCTTCGCGTGGCAGGCGGCGCAGTTCGCATCCGCGCGGTGTTTGGCGAGCTGCTGCTGGACGTTGAGGCCCTCGGCGCTCTTTTCGTCCTCGGAGATCTTGGGCACGTTCGGCGGCGGCGGTGGAATGCGACGACCGATGAGCGTTTCGACGACCCATGCGCCTCGTTGCACGGGACTGGTGCGCAGGGGCAGCGAGGTTTTGGTGAGAAAGAGCGGCTTCGTCGCGAGGCAGTCTTTATCGAGCAAGCGTGTGAGTGGTGCGTCGTGCATGAAGACACGATTCAAGGCGCTGATGACCTCATCGAGCATCTCGCGGCGTCGGTCAGCAGTGAATTCCGGAAAGCGTTTCTCATCGGGTCCGGTGTAGTTCTCGAAGTCCTCAAAGCCCCATACCTGCGCGGCGAATTGAGTGGCCAAAGAAGATGCGCGGGCGTCCTTGAGCATGCGTCGTGCTTGTGCCTTCAGCACCTCAGGTTGGGTGAGATCGACCTTGAGCAGTTCATCATCGGGGATGCTGGCCCAGAGGAAGAAGGAGAGGCGGGAGGCGAGGGCGCTGGAGGTGAGACAGACACTCTTGTCTGTGGGCTTTTGATCGGAACAGACATGAGTGTCTGTTTCACGATAGAGAAACTGCGGCGACATCAGCACGGCGAGAAGCGGAGTCTTCATCGCGCCGTCGTAGCTCGCGTTCGGCTTCGCGGCGTTGTGATAAAGCTGCGAGAGCATCTCGACCTCATCGGGGCGCAGATCACGACGCCATGCCTTGCGCGCGAATTCCGCGACAAACTTCACCTCAGTCGGCAATGGCTGCGTCAGGGCGAAGAGCCGGTCTTCCAGCACCCGCAGTTCCGCGAGGTCCTCCGGCGTTGCATTCTGGCGCACCTGCCCGACGGTGTAGTGGTAAGGCGCGTTGGGTTCCTCCTTGTCCGGTTCTTGATCGTCCCAATGACCGCCGATGGCTGCAATCGAGGTGCGCTGCCAGCTCGCAAACACATTTCGTTCCGCGTTCAGGCCGATCTTGGTGTTGTTCGCTTCGGCGATGTTGCGTTTCCTCAGCAGGCGTTCGCGCTCTTTGTTTCCGGACTGGTCTGCGTCAGCGGCTCGTTTCCTGCCGCCGAAGACGAAGCGTCCCGGGATGTAACTCTGCGACTTCGGCTTCTCCTTGAGCACGAGCGCCTGGATGCTTGCGAGCTTCGTGCGGTTCGTGTCGAGCGTGAGGTCGACCTCAAAGACAATGGCGTTTTCCGGCACGGTAAACTTCAGCGCGCCGGGCGGTCGCACCCCGACGGCATCCGTCTCGAGCACCGCCGAGTTTTCGCCATCCACGCCCCAGGCGAAGGGCTTGCCGCTGTTCGCGCCGACGAGCTTCACCGCTTCCTGCCAAGGCTTGGCGCTACCATCCTTGAAGATGATGCGCCCCTTTCGCCACACGGCGTATTCGCCACGACCGCCGTCGCCCGCATCGGTGACGATGAGGAAGAGCTCCTTCGCATCGCCAATGTCGATGCGAAAAGGCCAGCGGCCTTCGTTGCGGGCTGCGTCGAGCACTTCCTCTTTCGCCTCGCGAAAACTGATTTCGTAGGGTGGTGCGAAGTCCTCCTTGTTCACCTCGGTCGAGCCGCCACGCTTGCCAATGGCGATGGCGAGACACTCGGCGCGGAGTTTTTCCGCGCCGATGTTCGCAGGGATGGCCCGCCACGCCTTGGCCCAATCCGCGAAAGGCGATTTGGGATCGGTGTCATTGAGGATGCGGGACCATTTCGCGAGAGCGACGGGAGAAAGTGAGACAGACACTCCAGAACAGACAAGAGTGTCTGTGTCACGTTTCGCCGCTTCGAGGTATGGCGCATGCGCATTGCCAAACATCGCCGCCAGTGTCTCGCGATGTTCCGCGCCCCATTTCTGCTGCTGCGCCAAATACCATGCGAGTATGTCATCCGTGGCTTCCTTGATCGCCTGCTTCGGCTCGTCCACGGGTTCGTGAGGCACCGCGCTCCACACAAGGCCGTCATGCGGCGACACACGCAGATGCTTCAGCGCGCCCTTCGCGGCCTCCAGATACTTCTCGAACTGCGCCATGCCCATTCCCTGCGCCTCGCCGACATTGGAAAACCCTTCGCCCGCGCCGCCTTCGTTTGGGAGATACTCGCCGCCCTTCAAAACGATTCCGCCGCTGAGATCGCGGATGACGTTGTGGTATTCGTGGCGTGTGAGTCGCGGCATCACCACCAGACCGGGATCGTCCATGCCCGCCTCCGCCATCGCATCGAGCTGTCCCGGCGCCCACGCGATTATCTCCTCCTTCTGCGAGGCATCCGGCTGCTTGCGCGACTTCTTGGGCGGCATGTCGCCTTCCGCGATGCGCACCATGATGTCCTCCAACGTGGCGACCGAGGCGATGTCAGATGTTTTTGTAACAAAGCCTTCAAGATCAAGGTCGCCTTCCGCCTGTGTGGCGTCGTGGCATTTGAAGCAATACTGCTCGAAAGCTGGCGGTGGCGCAGCGACCAGGCTTCCGGCCAGTAGCAAGAGTGTCATCCCAATCTTCACGGCGCCACCTCCATCAAGAACACACCATAGCCCACGCCCGCCTCGTCACCGCTGATGCCGAGCTGGAAAGCCATGAGACGACCATCATCACTGACCGCGTAGTTGCTGGACTTGTAGCCGGGAAAATCGAGGAAGCGCGTGAGGCGCTTCGGTTCGAGGGAGCCGTCGAACCACACGCGCCAGGCATCGACCATCGGCCACGGTTTGCCGACACTGTGATTGCGCTCGACCAGCGTGCTTTGCCCATCGGGGAAGATGCCTTCGACCTCTTCGTAATCGTCGGGCGTGTTGGTGAAATTGGTAAGCTTCCTGGTTTCAAGATCGAAGAGGTAGCCCTCGGTGTTGTGGCCGTTTTCGATGAGATAGGCTGAGACAGTAATCTGCTTGTCATCAGGGCCGACGAAGTTCTGTGTCTCGATCATTTTGGGACGCTGGCCGTTGGGGAAATCCTTGGTGGTGAGCACGAGGCGCGTGTTCACTAGTTTTGGGATGCCGTTTTCATAAACGAGGTCCCCGGCGGAGATGGCCGTCTGGCGGGACTCGCCTTTGAAGTGGTGCGTCCATGCGATCTTGAGCTGGGTGCGCGAAACAGCGGGACCCTCGGCCGCGACGAAGCCGAGCGGTGTCGGCGGCTTGGTGAGCGAGCGATCAAGAACGAACATCTTCGCGAGGTGACGTGCTTTGAGCCGCGCGTCCTTGCATGTGGCATCGAAAGTCTCGTCGGGGCCGGTCAGCAGGTAGTCGCCGTTGCTGAGCACCATCACGCGATTGAAACCGTGGTGTTTGAAGTGCTGGGTAAGACAGCGAATCTTTCCGCTCCGGATCGTGTATTCCATCACGTCGCCGTATTGCTTGCTCAAAAAGAACACACGCTGACCGTTGTGCGAAAACTCGGGCCGTTCGCCGAAGGTGGTGATCTGCATCACGTTTCGTGGCAAGTGATCGGCGGGATTGCCCTCGGATGGCGTGCCTGCGGAGGCGAGCGATGCCTGTGAACTGGCATAGCCCATGTCCCTGAGCCATTTCGCGGCCCGATTCGGCCAATGCGTGACAGGCGTGAGTGTGGCACGCAGGCCATAGCCGTGACCGCCGCGCGTGAAGAGGTGGATTTCGGCGGGCACCTTCTCTTTCGTCAATGCGGTGAACAGGGCGGTGCAGTTCAGGCAGTTCACCTGATCGTCCTGCGCCATCGCGAAGAACATCGGCGGTGTGTCCTTCGTCACTTTCAGATAGGGCTTCAATCCTCCGGTTTCTTTGTCGTAGAAGCCGCCGGGATAAATCAGCAGCGCGAAGTTCGGCGCGCAGCTTTGGTCGTCAGCGGCATCGATTTTCGAATAGAGCCGCTGATCTCGCAGGATCGCGGCGAGGCCTGCGGTTTCGCCACCGGCGGAGAAGCCCATGATGCCGATGCGCTGCGGATCGATGCCCCAATCGGCTGCGTGCAAGCGCGTGATGCTCATCGCCCGCTGCGCATCCATCACCGGCCCGACGGTCTTGAGCGGCGCGTTTCCCGGCTCGTTCAATTCGTTGCCGAGATATCCGGTCGGCACGCGATACTTCACGACGACGGCCGCGAAGCCGAGCGAGTTCAGCCACTCGGCTACTTCCGTGCCCTCCAAGTCCCACGCAAGGATCGAAAATCCGCCACCAGGGCATATGAGCACCGCCCCGCCGTTCGCTTTGGCTTTGTCGGGAAGATAAACCTGCATCTGCGGCGTGCTGACGTGGCCGAGTTTGATGATTGGACGTCCGGCGATGAGTTTGTCCTCCAGCTTCGTGAGATCGCGCTCCGCACCGTCTACTTTCGCGGCAGGCCCGGGCATCTTACCGGGCCAGAGCTTGATGATTTGCGACTCCTCAGCGCGACAGAACGTTGTCAACGTGCAGAATGAAACGGCGACGAGCAGCGCGATGCAGATTCGAAATACGTTTTTCAAACTCATGCCGGGCCTTTCAGCGTATTCAGCCAATCCAGAAGCAACTTGGGCCATTGGGCACCGGGGAAGCCGTGCTGCACCCGCGTGGGAATGAGATTGCCAACGCCGTGGCCACCTTCCTCGAACATGTCGAGCCGTGCGGGAACGCCGAGCATCTTCAAGTCGGCGACGATGTTGGTGGCAATCTCGATGGGCTTGTCGGTGGTGGCGTGGACGAGATAGACGGGTGGCGTGTTTTTTTTGAAAGCGAAGGGGTTCTCCGGCTTCCGCCAATGCCAGGTGCCGAGGCCGACGGCAAAGTCGGGGCGGCTGCTGAAACGCTCGATGGGGTCGGGCGACGTGGCGTCGCCGTCATCGAAGTTCGCGGCGAGATTCATCGCGAGATTGGCACCGGCCGAGTAGCCGGCGACGCCGACTTTGCGCGGGTCGATGTCCCACTCGCTGGCGCGATGCCGGACGAGGCGCACGGCGCGCTTCGCATCCAGCAGCGTGAGCGCCTGAATGCCGGCGTTGTCGAGTTTGTGTGGCGGACGAAGGCGATACTTCAGCCCGATGACGGTGACGCCCATCGGATTAAAAACCTGCGCCGCATACTCGACGTGAATCTTCCAAGCGAGCCCGCCGTAGCCGCCGCCTGCACAGACGATGATGGCCATGCCGTTGCGCTTGTCCGTCGGTGGCGAAAAGACCGCGATGCTTGGAATCGTCACACCACGAAACGTTCCGTTCTCAAATGTCTCCGCATCCGCGTCGGCGAGAAATTGCGGCGGCTTGTCAGGCCAGAGCGGGATGGCTTGAGGTTCCTCCGCGAAGCCAAGTGAGGCAAGCGCGATGAACGCGAGTGCGAGCCGAGTTCTCATGCCAGCCCCTGCAGCGCCTCCACGCCGTCGCCGAATTGTTGCAGTTTAACTCCCATGCGCTGCGCGAGTGCGAGATAGAGATTGCAGGCGCGTTGCTGGTCCTCGGCCTTCGCGCCGGTGTCGATCACACGTCCGCCTGCGATGCTGCCGCCGCCGTGACCGGCGAGAATCATCGGCAGGTTGCGGCCGTCGTGGCTGTCGCCGTTGAACATGTTGCTGCCGACCTGAAGCATGACGTTGTCGAGCATCGTCGTGCCGCCGCCTTCGTCGATCTGCTTCATCTGCGCCATGAGGTAGGCGAGCTGCTCGACGTGGAACTGATTGATGCGCTGATACGACGCGAGCTTCTTTGCGTCCTCCTTGTGATGCGAAATGGTGTGGAGCTGCTCGTTCAGCACGCCGTCGAGGAAGCCGAACTTCATGTGCGAGACGTCGCGATTGAAGATGAGCGTGGCGACTCGGGTCTTGTCCATGCGCCACGCGAGCAGGATGAGGTCGAGCATCATGCGCATGTGCTCGCGCACGTCCTGCGGGAGTTCGGCGGGGGGACGCTCCATGTTAGGCGTCGCCAACGTGGGACGCCAGCCTTCGAGGCGTTCCTCTTTCGTCGCGCGCTCGATGCGCGTCTCCAGATCGCGCACGCTGTGCATGAACTCATCGAGCTTCTGCTGATCGTAGCCACCAAGCCCTTTGCGAAGGTCTTTGGACTGCGACAGCACGGCATCGAGCACACTTTTGTCACGCAGCAGGCCGCTGGTATCGAACAGGCGATCGAACACCGCGCGCGGATACACCTCTGGTGCGATCGGCGTGTTTTTCGACGACCACGACACGGTGCCGTAGTAAACGCTCGGCACACCACCGCGCAGCCCGCTCTCTGCTGGCTCCACCGCGAGCACGAGACTCGGCACGGGTGTCTCCCTACCCGTGTGTCGCGCGATGCGTTGATCGATCGACTCACCGCCCTCGGGAATCAGCGTCTCCTTGAACTGCGCGCCGCTCAGGTAATTCGAGAACAGCGGCCAGTGCGGTCCGCTGGTGTTGTTGAAAACGTGGAGGTCCTTCAGCACGGTGATGTGCTGTTTCAATCCCTCCAGAGGCTTGAGCGAACTGGAAAGCTCCATGGCAGCACCTTCACCCGAGGCGTTCCACTCGTGCGGATTCACGCCATTGGCGAAAAGCAGGCAGCCGTAGCGCAGCGGCGCCTTGGGCGCGGCTTGGGCGAGCGATTCCATCCAGGGCAGGGTCAGCGTGGCTCCGAGCCCTTTGAGCAGGTGACGGCGGCTTGTACGAAAGACTTGCTTGGCCTGTCCCGCAATCTCGGCCTCTTTGATAGTGTGCCTGAATGAAGCAACAGTTGTGTCTTTGTCACGACCTGAGAACATGGGGCGACTACAAGGTCTTTTCATGGGGCTGACGTTCTGCTTTCTTTGTACAGATGCCAATGTGGCTACGCTTTTCGTATCGGTGAAGGAATGCAACCGTCCTCGTCACTGACCGGAGCATGGTGTTTTGCCAGTTGCCCACTGCAGAGTGAGCGTCCCCAAAAACCCTCACTTGGCTGCTAAGGTGGGGAAAAAGGCCACAAAGAGTAATCGCATGAATGAGCGGCATGAGAGGATGCAAAGCCAACGATCTCCCTGCGTCATTCCTGACAGATCCCGCAAAAATCGCCCTCGGGCTGCCGGGAACGTTTGCAGGTAGAACAGTTTTTCGCCGTGGTGGAGTTCACTCCTGCGTGGACAGCCACTGTATTTTGTCTGCTCACGCAAAAAATCGCACCATCTGGCGCAGATCTTCGCCAAAGGGGAGCGACTCGAAGTTCTCTGATTCCAGGCCGAGGTGCTCCTGAAGGCCTTGCCTTTGGTGTTCGGTCCTCACGGCGACGACATCGACGGGAGGTGCCGATACGGGAGGCGGCTCAGCGGATGAGCACAGAGAGGCTCACGACCACGTCTTCCTCGCCGGGGCGCCCCACGAGCTGAAGAGTCTGGATGGTGAATTTCCCCACGGTGAAGTCAGCGGCGCGGACGTCAGCTGGCCCGGTATCGTTGGTCACGGTGATTTCGGCGGCGACCCCGGCGACTTTGAGCGCGCGCACAAATTTGTCCGCCCAGGATTTGTCGATCTCGGTCGCCTTGAGTTTAAATTTGAACGCGTAGGCTTTGACGACGGCGATTTTTCTTTCGTAGACCGCTTCGGTCTCGATTGCTCGGCCGAACTCCTTTTTCAATGCATCGGACATCGCCGCCACGAGGGCAGTGGGTGGAGTTTCGTCAGCCCGGGCGGCCGGTCCCGGGAATATTGAAGCCAGGCCGAGGATGACGGCCATAGGGAAGGTCAGATAGGTAAGGGTATTCATAGATCAATTCCTTTCTTGATTCCAGAATACCGGTAAACAATTGTCGAGCACAAGGGTTGTTTCACAATATCGGTTTTGGCGAACTCCGCCAGGTCGCGAAAACGACGGACTCGGGCATTTCGTTTCACCTGACACCCGCTTTTCCAACGGGTTCTCCACCGGCCCGAGGCTCCGGCTGTGCCCTTCCGCGAGGGGACGGATTTTCTTCACCACGTCGGGCGGCCCATGACCACAGCGCGGCCGAAATCACGGGATCGATCCCGCCCCCGATCTCGGTGGCGGGACCATTTCCTTTCCGGGGGCTTGAAGGATGCGGCAACGCGCATTCGCCACGGCGTGCTCAGTCATGAGGCAATGGGATTCAACTGCCTTTTCATGAATCTCCCCTTCGGCGTCTTTAATGATGAGGCAACGCGGGTCCCTTTCAATTTGCCCCGGAAAGCTTGCCGGGAACCAGCGAAAGGGTTACAATGAGGCATCAGGTGCGGATCCGCACAGAACCATGCCTAAAATCACCATTTTGCTTATCGTCATGGGTGCCTGTTTCTTCGGAAGCATGAACTGTACCCATGCCCAGTTCCCCAAACCTGGAGGGGCTCCCGTAACCACCACAGGTCCCGGGACACCCCAGCAGCCCCTGGGCGTCCCACCCAACGGAGAGGGAGGAACCACGCTGATGGCGGGTCAATACGGAAAACTGGGGATGATGGAGGAAGCCAGGCTGGAGGTTTGGGCCAAGTCGATCCATCACACCGACGGAACCTTCACCGAGAGCAAGTCGGACAGCGAAAGCAACAGCCTGCAGCAGCTGACCAAGAGCAAGGACGGAGTCGTGTTGCAACGCCGGGAGGTCAACCTGAACGACCTGGGGCAACCAGCGGAAGTCCTTGTTTACGATGGCCGGGGACAACTGAAATTCCGCGGCGTCCTTTCCTATGATGCCGCGGGTCGGTTCCGGGAGGAAGCCCTTTACACCCCCCAAAATGTTGTCGTTCGCCGAAAAATCCAGGAATACACCAGTGATGGCCGGATGATCCCGCTCAAAGTGGTGGATTACTCCAAAAACGGCTTCGTGCCGGAAGGCATGGCCTTGGTGGTGACCAAGGAAAATGACAATCCGGTTGGCAGCGCCAGGCAGAGAGCCAGACGCGACCGCAATCAGGAGCCCCCCTCAGCCCCCACGAATGTTGACGGAACCACACCGCCCTCCCCGGAGGAAGCGGAATCTGAAAAACGCCCGGGGTTTTTCCGGCGCCTCTTTGGCAAAGACTGACCTGTCACCATGCCACGCTCCGCCGGTTTGCTTCTGACCCTCGTCTTCGCCGCACTCGCCATCGCAGGTTGGCTGGAAGTCTTCCGACTCAAGGCCGGGTTGCGGTCCGTTGAGGAGTCACCGTCCGCCCCTGGAGACGGTTGGACGGCTCTGACCAGCGGCCTGACCGATGACCAAAGCGAAATCTTCCACCTGCAGGAGCAGAACGATCTGTTGATCAAAGAAAACGAGCGACTTTCCGGGATGCTCCTCCAATGGAAACGCCTTGCCGGCCAAACCCCTTCCGGAGAGCCCTCTGCTAAAGGAACTCAGGCACTCGGCGCCACCGGCGACCAGCCGGTTGCCCCAGCCCCATGATTGCCAAACGCTATCTTTTTTCCGGACGCGTCCAGGGGGTTGGTTTTCGCTACTCCGCCAAGCAGCTGGCCCTCGGCTTCGATGTCACCGGCTGGGTCAGCAATCTGGACGATGGGCGCGTCGAAATGCAGATCATGGGGGAGCCCCTTGAAGTCGCCGACTTTCTCCAGGAAATGCACGACAGCCCCCTTGGTCACCACATTCTCGAGCAGGAGGAGTATGACATCCCGTTGCTGAAAAATGCCCGGGGGTTTTCCATCCTCTGATGTTCCCATGAGCGCCTCCTCCTCCACCCCTCCATCTCCACCCCCGGCAATTGAGGCCCGGGAATTGACCAAAGTGTTCCCTTTGCAGTGGAGCAAAGGCTACATGGTTGCCGTGGACAAAGTCAGCTTCACGGTCAATGCCGGTGAGGTCTATGGACTGATAGGTCCCAATGGATCCGGCAAATCCACCACGATGAAACTGGTGCTCGGACTGATGGCCCCGAGCCTGGGAACAACCAAGGTATTTGGCCTTTCCACAAGCGATGTGCGCGCCCGCTCCGAGATTGGATTCCTGCCGGAAAACCCGTATTTTTACAAGCACCTCACGGGCGCTGAAACGCTGAGGTTTTACGGCAAACTGTGTGGTCTGAGAGGCCGTTCATTGCAGGAGCGCATCGGCGAACTGCTCGAACTGGTCGATCTGGAGCACGCCCGGGACCGCCGACTGGCTGGGTATTCCAAAGGCATGCTGCAGCGCATCGGACTTGCCCAGGCGCTGGTCCAACGGCCTCGGTTGGTGGTGCTCGACGAACCCACGGCCGGGGTCGATCCGATCGGTTCCCGGGAAATCCGCGATTTGATCCTGCGCCTCAAACAAGAGGGGATCTCGGTTTTCCTGTGCTCCCACCTCCTCGAACAGGTCCAGGAGGTCTGTGACCGCGTCGGGATCATCTTCCAGGGAAAGCTCCGCCGGGAAGGTCCGCTCGATGAACTGACAGCCATTGAAAATCAGACTGAAATCCTCCTGCAAGAGGCCAGTCCGGCCCTGATCAGCAAAATCCAAGCCCTCGTCCAAGCTGAGGGAGCGGACCTGCTGAGCATCGGCAGGCCGCGCACCACCTTGGAGCGCCTGTTTCTCGATGAGGTGGAACGCGGACTCGCCGACGCCAGATCCGCCGGTGCCCATTCGGCTGAGCCTTCCCCACCACCCCGCCCATGAGTGCCCCCAATCACGCTCCCATGCCCGACCGGCCCGTGCCGCCGATCTTTTCCCCGGGCCGCATCTGGACTCTGGCGGCGGCGACGTTCACCCAGTTGGTCCGAATGCGGACTTTCTACTTTCTGCTCTTTTTCGCCGTGCTGGTCTTCGGGATGAGCAATGTGAATCTGCTCTACACCGCCGAACAGCAGCTCTCGACGATCCGGGGGACATCTTTCGGAGCCATGTGGCTCTTTGCCTGGCTTTTCGCCGTCACCGCCACCGCCGTGGTCATCCCTCGGGACATCGAGGACCGCACCCTCTACACCATTCTTTCCAAGCCAGTGCCAAGGGTGGAGTATTTGCTCG
The DNA here is from genome assembly GCA_020852405.1 of Verrucomicrobiales bacterium. Lineage (GTDB taxonomy): Bacteria > Verrucomicrobiota > Verrucomicrobiia > Verrucomicrobiales > DEV007 > JACKQE01. The sequence goes on along the minus strand of JADZAX010000109.1, from coordinate 10,763 downwards.
GGAAATTTTTCGGAGTCCTGCTCGTCATCACCGTGGCCCTGGGGGCGATGCTGCTGCTCAGTGGCGTGGTCCTGGAGTTCCGCAAAGCCGGTCTGATCGCGGAGACCCGCATCTATTTGGAGCAGTCCCCGGACATCACTCCGGCTGACATTCAGGGCCAGCTGGATGCAATCAGCAACGAAGGCTTCCATCCCCGTTTGTTCACGGCAGCATGGATTATCCTGCTTCAGGCGGCGGTCATGGCGGCGGCAACGATCCTGGTCTCGACCTTCGCCTCCAGTTCCCTGTTCACCATCATTGTCGGCATCGCCTTCTTTCTCATCGGGCACGGCCACCGCATCGCGGTCGATTATTGGTCGGAAGGAGGAGCCACCAACAACTGGCTGGCCTGGGCGGCCAAAGTGGTGCCTGATTTCCACATTTTCAATGTCCACGAAAAGATCGTGGCCGGTTCCACCGCCGCGCCATTTGTCATGGCTGAAATCACGGCGTACGCCGGAGTTTATTGCGTGGTCTATCTCCTTCTCGGTTGGTACATGTTTTCCGACAAAGAGTTCTGAGCCATGGATCCCCAGCCTGACATACCTGCCGAGTATCATGGCCGGCCAAGGCGTCCCCTGGTCCGCAAAACACTGGTGATTTTGTTGGTCTTATGGACGTTCGGGGCAGTCCGGGGGGCTTGGGAAACACCGCTCATCGCCAGGCTCCGCGGTGCCGATCTCCTGCAGGCGGTGCCGGCCCAGGAAACCGAAACCAAGCTCGGACGCAACGCCGTTCTCGCCATCCTCGGAGGGATGCGACCGCTCATGGCCGTGTATGCCAAACTCAGTGCGGTGGACAAGTGGGAAATCGCCGACTGGGATGAAGTTGAGAAATGGTATGGCATCACCATCCTGCTCCAACCGGAGGACTATCAACACCGGATCGATCTGGCCTGGCACTGTGCCTACAATGCGCGCGCCTATTACGAGACCAGTCAACACGTGCCTTCCGGGGTCGACCGGGCCCGGGAGATGGAGGTCTGGACGGACAAAGGCCTCGCCTATTTGGACGCCGCGATCCCCGAGTTTCCTGACCGGGGAGAGCTTCTGCAGGAAAAGGCCCAGATTCTGGAGCGGAAGAAGCACGATCCTTGCGCCGCTGCCCAGACCTACCGACTGGCCTTGGGAAAAAAAGGAGTCCTCGGCTACGTGGAACGGTTCGTGGGCTACCAGCTGGCACAATGTCCCGGAAAAGAGCAGGAAGCATACACCTACCTGAAGCGACTCTATGACGAAGGAGAAAAAAACCATCTCCCGACCCTGATCCACGAGGTCAAAAGGCTGGAGCGGAAGTTGCAAATACCCCTCCTGCTGCGCATTCCAGACCCAGAACCGGATCTTCCGGGAACCCGGAACACCGTGCCGGGGCTCAAGGTTCCCTGACAGGCAGGAGCGTCACCGCCTGGCCAGCGACACAAAAAAGGGACCCCAGCCGCGCTGGAGTCCCTTTCCTGTTGTTGGAGCAGAGAGAAATGGTCGCTCAGAAGGTCTCAGAAGGTTCCCAAGCCTGCTTCTTCAGGCACGAGGTAGGCCACACTTTTGTCGAAAGCTTTTCCGGCTGACGCAAGCCATTGGGTCGCCGTGATTTCGACAAAGCGCGGAAGATTGGCGAGATCGCAAAGAGCCTCAGGAAGCGTGATTCCATGGGAGTCCAACGCGGTTTCGAGCTCCGAAGTCATAACCGGGAGATTGATCTCCTGGCCTCCAAGGTAGTCAATGGCCTTGGCGGCCTGGCTTTTTTTCCACTTCGCCGAACCACAGCCGCGGGGCTCGATGGGGAGATGCGCGATAATATAATCCGCTTGGTCGGTGAAAAGTTCCGCCAGATCTATGATCTCGTCGTGGCAACGTTCGCCCGGATGCTCTGGAATCAGCAACGTCAGGTCCACATCCAGTTCCGAGAGAAGAAGATCGATTTCATGAGCCTCGCAGAAGTCCGACCATGCTCGGGCCGATCCTGTGGCCACATCCACAATGACCGCATCATTCCTGTCGAGCGTACTGATGACCTGGGTAACCTCCAAATCTTCCATGTCCCAGTAACCCGTGTAAAAACTGTCTTCCGTCGCCTTGTCGTCCGAAGAAACAAGGGCATGGTTGATTTCCCGATCACGCATCCAATGGGACAGCGCGCAGGCAGTGGCGGATTTGCCGCACCCTTCAAGGTCGTTCAATACGAGGATCAGTTTTTTCATTATGGTGGCAGGTTGGTGGAGGTTTCAATGTGGAAATTATAGTAAAAATATAAAATTAAGCAACGGAAAATTTCATGTTTTTAAAAATTTTCAGGATTGTTGACTTTTAAGTGAAAATTTCAACTATTTGGAATTTTGGTCTTTTACCAAAAAATAAGCAAAATTCAAGAAATTCCGTATTTCATCGCAATTTTTATTATGCCAACATCTCCAAAATCCCCTCCTCCGGCTCTTGACGGTGTCCGCATTGATGTCTGGATGTGGGCCGTGAGGCTTTTCAAAACCCGGGATGCAGCCGCCCAAGCCTGCCGCAACAGCCGGGTCCTAATCCTGGACCAGCCGGTCAAGCCTTCCCGCCTCATTCGTCCGGGAGACCTTCTCGACCTCCTCCCGCCTTCCCACGACAAGCTTGTCCGGGTCAAGAAAGTCCTGAATAGACGGGTGGGCGCTCCCAAGGTGCCTGAGTTTTTGAACGATGAGACCCCTCCTGAACGGCGTGCCGCGGCAGCCGCCCGGCAGGAAGCCCTTCGTTTGGATCGGGGGCCAGTCCGTGTGGAAGGAAGCGGCCGACCTACAAAGAAAGACCGGCGCCAGCTCGATCACTTGATGGAAGAGGCCTCCAACAAGGAACAAGGCCTGAGAGAATTCGTCCGCCGAGGTCTGAGGAAGGGGAGGGATGACTCCTGACGCATTTTCTTTGGTTGACGTTCCCCTCCCTCCCGCCAACATGTCGTCCCACCCGCTCTTTTTCGTATGAAGTCGCTCCTCAAACCATCCCTAAACTGGTTGCTCGTGTTCGTGCCCTCTGCGGTCTATCTGCAAACCCGGGAAGAATCCTTGCAAACCTGGACCTTCATCGCCGCCTGTCTCGCGGTGATCCCGCTGGCCGGCTGGATGGGGCGCGCCACCGAACACCTCGCGGAGCGCACCAGCGAGGGCATTGGAGGACTGCTCAATGCGACTTTCGGCAACGCTGCCGAACTGATCATCGCATTCATGGCCATGCGCCAGGGACTGACCGACATCGTAAAGGCCTCCTTGACCGGCTCCATCATCGGCAACGTCCTCCTGGTGCTCGGGGCGGCCCTCTTTTTCGGTGGCATGAAGAACAAGGAGCAGGTCTTCAACGCGGTCGGTGCGAGGATGCAAAGCACGCTGATGACCATCGCCGCAGTCGGACTGGTCGCCCCCGCTGCCTTCCATCATTCGGTGGATCCGGGCAGCTTCAAAAACGAGGTCCCGCTGAGCCTGATTATCTCGATCATTCTTCTATTGACCTATCTGATGGGGTTGTGGTTCTCCCTGCGAACCCACAAGCACCTGTTCTCGGGTCACGGGCACAGCACCGAGGACAACGTGATCGGGGAGCGCCGGCATGTCGGGCCCGGCGTCTGGCCCATGAGCGTTTCCATCATTGTCCTGGTCGTGGCGACCGGCCTGGTCGCCTGGATCAGTGAGATCCTAGTCCACACGGTCGAGCATGCGGGGCATGCCATGGGGATGAACAGCGTCTTTATCGGCGTGGTCGTGGTCGCCATCATCGGCAATGCGGCCGAGCACAGCACCGCAGTGTTGATGGCCCTGAAGAACCGGATGGATCTCAGCCTGGGTATCGCCATCGGCAGCAGCATCCAGGTGGCGCTGTTCGTCGCACCGGTCCTCGTCATCTTGAGCCACTTTTTTGCCCCCACCCCGCTGGATTTGGTCTTTACCCTGCCAGAAGTCATCGCGGTGGTGCTGGCGATCGCGGTGAGCAGCCAGATATCGGGAGACGGCCGCTCCAACTGGCTCGAAGGCGCGCTCCTGTTGGCAGTCTACGCAGTGCTGGGCGTCGTCTTTTATTACCTGCCGGAAGGCGCTGCCAGCCATTGACCGCCCCAGGCACCGCCGGCTGTCATTCGCGGGTCACGAACTCGTCGGTGTTCATCAAGGCCCGCGCCACGGCGGTCCAGGAAGCGGCCTCCGAGCGATCTGTGCCGGCGGGAAGCTCACTAGGAGCGACTTTTTCGGCTTCCTCGGGATTTTCCACAAAGTGCCGGGCCTGCAATGCCTGGAAGGCCACCACAGTCCCGAGTTCGTCATCGGAAGGGGGGCGCGCGTAGCAGAGGAGGAAGGCCCGGCCGACCCGTTGGAGGACCGCATGGTGGTCGGACCCCGGAATTTCGCGCAGCAGCCGGGAAGCCAGCCCTTGGGCAAACTCAAAAAATCCGGGATCATTGGCAAGAGTGAGCGACTGCAGCGGTGTGTTGGAGCGAGGGCGCCGGGTACAGACCGATTGGAAATCAGGCGCATCAAACGTTGTCAGCATGGGGTGCGGAGCACTGCGGTAAAAGCGAGTGTAGAGAGTTCTCCGATAACGATTGGCACCGGTGTCCGCTGTCCAACCTTTGTTGTTCTGAGTGAAGGCATAGACTCCTTCCGGTTGGGGCGGCCGCACCGGTGGCCCTCCGATGCGGGGAGAGAGCAGGCCGCTGGCCGCCAAGGCCGCATCGCGGACGATCTCGGCATCGCAACGGATTCGGCTCTGCCTGCCCAACAGGAGATTCCGGGGATCTGCCGCCGCGAGATCACTGCGCCAAAGAGAGGCCTGGCGGTAGGTCGCCGAGGTGGCAATGAGCTGGTGCAGCTCCCGCACCGACCAGCCATGATCCATGAACCAAGACGCCAGCCAATCGAGGAGTTCCGGGTGCGTCGGATAGGCCCCCTGGGTGCCGAAATCATTCTCTGTCTCCACCAGGCCATGCCCGAAATACCGCATCCAGATCCTGTTCACCGTAACGCGCGCGGTGAGAGGATTTTCCCGGCTGACCAGCCATTTGGCGAGATCCAGGCGTGTTGGAGGGACCACACCCACTGACGGATGGGGCAGGAAGCCGGGCACATTCGGAGCGAGAACTCCCTGCGTTTTGTCCTCGCGCAGAAAATCTCCCCGGGTATGCACATAGGTCGACCGCGGCGTTTTCAGCTCACGCATGATCATGCTGCTGGCTTTTGGTCCCAGTCCGAGGCGCTTCCGGGCGGCATCCGCTTCGGTCCGCGCCTTGCCGAGCTCCTGGTCGGCCGAGGCAAAGGCATCTTCGACCTGCTTCTTTTGCTCTTTGGAGCGTTTCTCCAGAGGCGTTTTGAGAGCCATCTGCCAGGCCGGTGGCTGCGTCTTCGGCGGTGGAACCGGGCTCGTATCGAGACCGAATCTCCCAGTGTTGTAATTAGAATTGACCTCATGCCGCAGGGTGAATTCGATCCGACTGCCGGTCGGCAATTTTTTGGTCAGGCCGAAGGAGGCCCAGTGATCGGCATTCATTGGTCCCGGCGCACCGGCACCGACATTGATGGCCCAGCCAGTCCCGGGATCGTGATCGATGGCACCGTCCGGAGGATAGCCCGGTTGGGCATGATCGGCCGAGGCTCCGGTAAAGGGCACCGAGACCCCGTCGGCAGTAAGTTCCAGTTCAGAAATGACCAGATTGCCATTTCCGGCGCGACCGGGCCCTTTTTTGGGCAGGGAATCATGAGTCAAAAGCCGGAGACGAAGGCCCTCCAGGGGCGCAGAAGTGACCCATCGGACGCGGTAAACCTCCCGCTCCCCTCCTTTGCCGGCGAGGACCGAACCGTCCTCGAGAATGTCGAGCGGTGCTCCGCCTTCGGATGTCAAAGATTCCGGACGAACCGGGGTCCAGTCGGGCTCTGGCGGGTGGTCAGTGGAGGGAATGCCCACGAACTGTCCGGCTTCCCAGGCTTTCTGGCGCAGCGGACGGGATTTTTCCAGATCCGCCAACCGGGATTCGGCCGCCTCCAAGCTTCTGCGCAAAGCCGGGTCGGTCGATGCCTGGAACATTTCCCCTTCGTACAAGTCGACCGTCGGACCGATGTTGTTGATGTCTTCGGTGGAATTGAAAAAGGCAAAAAACGAATAGAAATCGCGTTGGGTGATGGGATCGAACTTGTGATCGTGACACTGCGCACAACCAAGCGTGAGCCCCAGCCAGACCGCCCCGGTGGTGGAGACGCGGTCGACCACCTCCTCATTGCGAAACTGTTCGGGGTCGGTCCCCCCCTCCTGATTGATCAGGGTGTTCCGGTGGAATCCCGTGGCGATGAGCTGGGCCTTGGTCGGTTGAGGCAGCAGGTCACCCGCCAATTGCTCGATGGTGAACTGGTCGAAAGGCATGCCGTCCCCGATCGCCCGGATGACCCAGTCACGGTAGGGCCACATGATTCTGTCCCCATCGATGGTGTAACCGTTCGAGTCCGCGTAGCGCGCCTGGTCAAGCCAGTGCCGGGCCCAACGCTCGGCATGATGCGGCGATTCGAGGAGCGCCTGCACCGTGCGGGCGACAGCGCCTTCCGGATCAGTGGCACGGGCTTTTTGGAAGGCCGCGATCTCTGGGGGAGACGGCAACAGTCCGGTGAGGTCCAAGTGAAGCCGGCGCAAAAGAGTGGCGTCGTCCGCTTCCAGAGAGGGAGTCAACCCATGCTCCTCCAAACCGGCGAGGAGAAAGGCATCGATTGGATTGTGGACCCAACCGGAAGCTTTCACCTCCGGCGGCGTCACCGGTTTCACCGGGAGAAATGCCCAGTGGTCCTCATATTCAGCGCCTTCCGCAATCCAACGCCTCAGCAGGGCGATCTCGGCCTGGGTCGGGTGTTTCTTGGTCTCCGAAGGAGGCATGATCTCATCGGAATCAGGATGGGTCATCCGCTGGAGGAGGAGCGACTGTTCCGGCTGGCCGGGAAGCACGGCAACTCCTCCTTTTTTACGCCGCTTGGTTGCCCCCTCACGGGTGTCAAGCCGCAGATCCGCCTTCCGCCCCTTCGCATCCGGGCCATGGCAGTGGAAGCAATACTCCGAAAGAAGAGGCCGCACATCCCGGTTGAACCGGAGCCTGCCTTCTTCCGCCCGGGTGTGAACCGGGATCAGGACGCAGACCAGAGCCAGAGTGAAACCAATGCGGCACAAAACCATGCGTGGAAAATACCGCATTCCAGGGCCCCTGCACAGGGCACAATCAGGGGAGTCCCCCACTTCGGCTTTCCTGAAAAAGACCGCGTCAGCTGGACGGCACCCATCAGCCAGGGATTCGAAAAATCGGAGCCGCTCTTTCCCGGCGCACGCGCTAGGGACAGATTCCACTCAGAGTCCTCCCCCTGAAGAGAGGGAGGAACTTGATCAGCAGCACTTTACCCGATGACCTCGGGCCAGTCGGTGTGGAAGAACTCGCCTTCCGGCTTGTCAACGCGTTCGTAGGTGTGGGCACCGAAGAAATCGCGCTGGGCCTGGAGCAGGTTTGCCGGCAAGCGCTCCGCTCGGTAACTGTCGTAGTAGCCGAGGCTGGCGGAGAAGGCCGGCACGGGAATTCCGTTCAGCATGGCCAATGAGACCACTTCACGCCAACTCTGCTGGTTGCCGTTGAGGATGTTCTTGAAATAGGGGTCGAGCATGAGGTTGCCCAACCCCGGGTTGCTCCGGTAAGCATCGGTGATGAAGTTGAGGAAACGGGCTCGGATGATGCAGCCGCCGCGCCAGATGGCGGCGATGCGTCCGAGGTCGAGATCCCAATTCTTTTTCCCGCTCATCGTCTTGATGAGGTCCAGTCCCTGGGCGTAGCTGATGATCTTGGAAGCGTAGAGGGCGTCGTGGACCTTTTGGACGAGAATCTCCTTGGGCCAGGGAGTGATCCCATCGCCCATGGTAAGCGCCCCGGTGGGAGCAGGCCCCCGCAGTTCTTTACTCGCGAGGACACGCTCCTTTTTCTTGGAGGAGAGAATCCGCGCCTCCACGGCAGCATTGATGGTGCTGATGACGACGGCGTTCTCCGCCGCATTGAGCAGCGTCCACTGTCCGGTGCCCTTCTGCCCGGCCTTGTCCACGATGAGTTCCACGACGGAATGACCGGTCTCCGGGTCGATCTGCTCGAGAGCCTTGCCGGTGATCTGGATGAGGTAACTCTGCAGTTCACCATCATTCCATTCGTTGAAAATGGCGGCCATTTCATCGGTGGTGAATCCCGCGTGTTTGAAAATGTTGTAGGCCTCACAGATGAGCTGCATGTCGCCGTACTCGATGCCATTGTGGATCATCTTCACATAATGGCCGGCGCCGCCGGGTCCGATGTGGATGACACAGGGCTCGCCGTCGACCTTGGCGGCGATGCTCTCAAAGATGGGCTTCATGACTTCCCAAGTGCTGGCCGGGCCGCCGGGCATGATGGATGGCCCCTTGCGCGCCCCTTCCTCGCCGCCTGAAACCCCCGCGCCGATGAAGCGGAGCCCTTTTGTTGCAAGGTAGGCATCGCGACGCTCTGTGGCCTGGTAGAAGGAGTTGCCTCCGTCAATGATGATGTCATCCTCATCCAGCAAAGGGATGAGCTGTTCGATGACAGCATCCACCGCATCCCGGTCGGTGTCCTTTACGGCCGTGGATTTAACCATGATGTGGATTTTCCGCGGCCGGGCAAGACTTTGGACGAAATCTTCCACGGTGTGGGCTCCCACAAGCTTTTTGCCAGGATGAGCGGCGATGAAATCGTCGGTGACGCTGGTGGTGCGGTTGTAGACGGAAACCTGAAAGCCACGGCTCTCCACGTTCAGGACGAGGTTTTGGCCCATCACGGCGAGCCCGTAAAGGCCGAAATCACTTTTGCTCATTGCTGTTTTGGTTGGATCGTTTTCAATAAGGAACAGGGGCGCATTGTCGCCTCTCCACGGTCAAACTCAAGCTCCGCCCTCGCCGATTTTTCCACCTTCCCGCCCGTCATGGACGAAAACCCGTCTTTCAGTTCACTTTCGGACCTGCCTGTGGAGGAGTTTGAACGCGCGCTTCTGTCCTCGGTCCGCCATGGTGCCGACATCCGTTTCCACGGCGTGGTGCGTGAAACGGAGGCCGGTCGTCTCATCAAAGGCATCGACTACAGCGCCTATGAATCCATGGCGATCCGCGAACTGGAACGCATTGTCAGGGAGTTGCAGGAGGAAAACCCCGATCGGCGCATCGCCGTGCACCACCGGGTGGGATTCGTCGCCGCCGGAGAAGCCTCACTGCTCATCCGCGTCCAGACAGCCCACAGCGCGGAGGCCTTCGCCACCTGCCAGGAATGCCTGCGCCGCATCAAAGCGCAGGTTCCCATCTGGAAACGCGTGGTCTACCGCCACGGCTGAACGGCCCGGGGCCTGAACTCATTGCCCCCGCAGGTCGTAGCAAAGGATCCTCGCGCCCTGCGTGTTCTGGTTCACGTAAAGCAGGCCATGACGCAACGCGGGCAGAGCCCAAGTCTCGGGGGCGTAGAAAAGCTGGGCTTTGGCCAGAATCTTGGCGCCGCCAGGACTGAGATCAAGCCAGAGCAGAGTGCCGCTCTCGCCGAGGCAGAGGAAAGCCCCATCGACGGCCATGAGGCTGCCACGCCCCAAATTGACCCGGATTTCCTTGCCCTGCCAGGTGGCGGTGAGCCCCTGGAAACCTTCGCTCCAAAGAAGACGCCCTGTCGCGGCTTCATAGCAAACAAGATCTCCGGCGCTGCCAGCCAGACCATACACGTGACCTTCATGAAACACCGGGGTCTGCATCTGGCAACCGAAACGAGGGGCTTCCCAGGCCGGTGTTGCTTGGAAGGCCTCATCATAGCGCACCATCAGACCTCCCTTGCCATAATCCTCCGTCACGAAGACCCGATCCTGGCCGGCCGGAACCGGACTGGCGGCCAGCACCGAAGCAAACATGCCGGTGCGCCAGGGAATCGAACTGTCGATGCGACCGGTCGCGGGGTTGAGACAGATGAGCCCACCGGTCGGCGGATCGGTCATGCCTCCGGCGAAGACGAGGATCCGGGGTCGGCCATGCAGGGTGGCCGCGATGGGTGAAGCGTAGCTGCCATTCCATTCATGGGCGGACTTCCAGCGGAGATCACCGGTCTTGACATCGAAAGCGACCACACAGGCTCCGTGCGATCCAATGTTGACCACCAAAAGCCCCCCTTGGACCAAGGGACAGGACCCGCAGCCAAAGAAAAACGGGGAATCCCCCAATTCGCGGAGCAAATTCTTTTGCCAGACGATCTTGCCGGTGTCGAGTGAAATGGCGAGGAGGTCGGAACGCACCCCGAGAGTGAAGACAAGCCCGCTGGCGGCATCAATGACAGGGCTGGAGCGCGGGGCGTCAGCAATGCCGTAACTCTGCCCGATGGTGACCGGATAATCGACCTTCCAGTGGTGGCGACCCGTTTCCGGATGGAGGCATTCGACGGTCTCGCGACCGTCTCTTTCATGGATGAACACAAGATGCTCTCCCACGATGACGGGAGCGGGATGGCCGTTGCCTTTGGTCCGCTCCCACACCAGGGGAGGCCCGGTCTCGGAGAACGCCTTGCGGAGCGGTTTTTCGACACTGTGACAGTCATCACCGGGTCCGAGGAAACGGGGCCACTCGGCCACCACGGCGCCGGCTGCCAGCGGTGACGGGGCGGCATGAAAGGTGAGACCGGCATCCGCATTCTCCTCTGCCCGGGCCTGCCCTCCTTCCCAGCTGGCGAGGAAT
>JADZAX010000108.1 GCA_020852405.1 Verrucomicrobiales bacterium | reverse complement strand
TCCCCCGGAAGAAGGTCCGGAGTGAACTGGATCCGTTTGGTCTCCAATTGCAGTGATTTGGCGAGCCCTTTGACCAGCTCTGTTTTACCAAGACCGGGAAGGCCCTCCAGCAGGAGATGCCCCCGGGCGAGCAACCCGACCAGGACGAGATCGATGAGTTCGGTCTGGCCGAACAGCACCCCGCCCAGTGAGTCCCGCAATTTCCGGATGGCTTCGGCGTGTTTCTGGATCTGGGCTTCGTTCGCAGGCATGGGGGTGGATGGGGGTTCCTGATATGGATGGACAGGAAAGGCTGGACAGTCAATCACAATCCAAAATCAGTGCCGGAGGCAGGGGGTTCCTGCGGGAGGGAAGGGTCCGGCGAGCCCCGCCGCATCCCCCCGGAAGGACAAGCGTTCCAGAATCCACCCTGCCGCGCCGTCCGCGGTCCCAAAAATAACTTGCCGATTTCCGCGTGCGTTGCCAAACTGAGCCTACACTTCCCCACATGCACCATCCATTACCCTTAACATTCCTGTTGATCCTGGCTAGCTCGTTGATGGTCTCCAGGGCCAGATCCGAGGAGCGGGATTGGACCAGCGCCGACGGCCGCAAAGTGAAAGGCGAAATCACCTCCTTTGAGGACGATCAGGTCACTCTGAAAACCGTTCGAGGCGATTTCAAGTTCCCACTCAGCAAGCTGAGTGAAGCCGACCAAACGTTCGCCCGGGAATGGGATGCCGCCCGGATGAAAAAAGCCGCCGCCGGAGAGGATCCCAAGCAACCGGCGGGCCCTCGTGGCGGGGTGCTGGGCGACTTCTCCAATCTCAAGCTCGGCGTCTGGCCCACTTCGGCGTCCGCCCAAATGGAGGATGGCAGCATCAAAGTAGTGAAGGAGGACAAGGAGGCCGGGGAATACATCTACCACACTCCGCATTTCGAATTCATCAGCCCGCTCCGGCTTTCCACCAGCGTGGTCCGTGAGTTTGCCGGCATTTTCGAGGCGACCTATGAGTTCATGAAAATCATCCCGATCGGCCTCGATCCCAAACCGAGCACGAACGGTTTCTACCAGACGAAGTTGTTCGAAACCAAGGAGGCCTATTACAGCGACGGGGGCATGCCCGGGTCCGGAGGCATGCACAGCTCCAGCTGGCGCGGGCTCGAGATCCTCTCCAGCCTGATCCGGGTGCCCTTGGAGAATCTCGGCGTGGAATACACCGGGGTGCGCTACATCGTGGACCACAAAAAGCAGAGCGACACCCTGACTCATGAGATCACCCATCAGCTCACCGGCCGCTGGCTCATCGTGACTCCGGTTTGGTTCAAGGAGGGCCTCGCGGAGACCGTGTCCTCGCAAAAATACGACAACGGGACCTTCCGGCTGACCCGGATGGAGAAAGGCATCACGGATCAACTGGCCAAGCGGAACCAGTCGGACCGTGAATTCTCCATGGTGCCACTGGAAAAGCTCATGACGATGAGCAGCCAGGAATGGGCGGCCGCCCTTAGCGGCAGTGGGCAAATGGCAGGGAAAAACTACCAGTCGGCGAATTTCCTGTTCTACTATTTCCTCAAACTGGAAGGAGCCGGGGATGGGGCCCGGCTCGTCAACTACATGAAGGCACTCTCGGAGGGGAAGCCCGAACCGGAGGCCAGCAAGGAAGTCCTCCTCGAAGGCCGCAGTTATGAGGATCTCCAGACCGATGTGGCCCAAAAATGGAGGAACCAGATCAAGTTGAAATTTGAGTGACCGAGGAACCGGTTGCTTTGGACCAAGGGAAATGGGACCCCGTCCCACCGCAACCTTGCTCTTGCGCTGGGGCCAGGTCCATGCTCCCGTGCGCCGTTTGTCCCGCCCCTCCACCCCACTTTCCCTTTTTTGTCACCACCCGTGAACGCCCTCCTCGCCTTGGAAGATGGCACGGTCTATGAAGGCCGCGCCTTCGGTGCGCCCACCACGCGCGCCGGAGAGATCTGTTTCAACACCTCAATGTCCGGATACCAGGAGGTGTTGACCGATCCGTCCTACCGGGGACAGATCGTGTCCATGACCTATCCCTTGATCGGCAATTACGGGATCAATCCCTTCGATGACGAAAGCGCCGGGGTCCACGTCCGAGGATTTGTCGTCGAGGAACACTGCCCCGTTCCCAGTAATTGGCGTTCCACGGAATCCCTCGACAATTACCTGCAACGCCACGGCGTGCCGGGCATCGAAGGCATCGACACGCGGGCCCTGACCAAGCGTCTCCGTGTCGCCGGGGCCATGCGCTCGGTGCTCTGCTGTGACGGTTCGCTGAATGCCGCCCAGGCGGTCGAATTGGCGCGGCAAGCCCCTCCAATGGAAGGTTCCGATTTTGTCAGGGAAGTGACCACCCCTGAGGGATACCACTGGGATCCAGAGAGCGCTGAAAGCCGCGCCTGGACGATCCCCAACAGCTACGATGCCCCGATGGGCCGGCCCCGGATCCAGGACGCAGCAGACCAATGCTGCATTCCGCTTCCGGAAGTCCGCTTCCGAGTCGTGGCCTACGATTTCGGCATCAAGCGCAACATTCTGCGTCGTCTCCGGCAGCAGGGATTCGACGTCGAAGTGGTCAATGCCCGGACCACCGCCGAAGCGGTCCTCGCCCGCAATCCCGATGGCGTCTTCCTCTCCAATGGCCCGGGCGATCCGGCGGCACTGGACTACGTGCACCGCGAGGTGCGTGCCCTGCTCGGGAAAAAGCCGATTTTCGCGATCTGCCTCGGACACCAAATGCTCGGCCATGCCTTCGGCGGCCGGACCTTCAAGCTGAAATTCGGCCATCGCGGAGGCAACCAGCCGGTCAAAGACCTGAGGAGTGGCAAGGTGGCCATCACCTCCCAGAACCATGGATTCGCGGTGGATGCCGAGTCGTTGCCGAAAGAAATCGAAGTAACCCATGTCAACCTCAACGATGGGACGGTGGAGGGACTCCGGCACCGGGATGCCCCGGTATTCAGCGTGCAGTACCACCCCGAAGCCGCCCCCGGCCCCAACGATGCCACTTATTTTTTCGAGGAATTCGCCAATCTGATTGAAGAATCCCGCTGATTTCCGCTACAATACATTTCTTATGTCCAAGCTCATCATCCACATTCCCGATGTCGCGCCACTGAAATTCGGATTCGAAGGCCGTGAAGCCGTCTCCATCGGCCGTGCCGAAGACAACGACATTGTCATTCCACATCACTCAGTGTCAGGACATCACGCCAAGCTCGCCTTCTCGGGCGATGGCTACCAGTTGACCGACCTCGGGTCCACCAATGGCACCTTTGTCGACGGATCGAAGACCGATGAGTCTTTCCTGGTGGGAGGTGAGCGGATCCGCTTTGGTCACATCGAAGCGGATTACGAAGCTGCGGAACCAGCATTCGGGCATGCAGAACCAGCCGCCCCCGAAGGATCGGGAGAGCCCGATTTCGAAGGCATGGGCTTCCAGAGCAGCATCATGGGCCAGCCGGCCGAAAAATCGGTGCGCCCTCCCAATTTCGTCAATCTGGCCCCTGTCAAACCGCCGGAAAAGAAACACCCCCTCGGCGTGGTTGCCGGCGCCCTGTGTGTGCTCGGATTCCTCACCATTGGAGCCCTCGCGGCACTTTCCGCGATCCTGAAAATCGAGTAATCCGCGACACCGCCGCTCCCGGGACCCGTCCGCGCATTCCTCCCGCGCTGGCAGAAATGCGGATGCCGATTGCCTTGGCGCTTCTGGCGCGGTAATGTCCCCGCTTTTTCCCCAGACACGGCCCCCTCCCTCCCATTCATCCTTACGCAGCAGAAAGAACAGCTTACATGTCGAACATCGTGATCGCAGGCGCCCAGTGGGGCGACGAAGGCAAAGGCAAAATCGTGGACTGGCTCACGGAGCGCACTGACATCGTGGTCCGCGCCCAGGGCGGGAACAATGCCGGACACACGGTCATTTCGGAAGGAGTAAAATACATTCTCCATCTCATCCCATCTGGCATTCTCTGGCCTGGAAAGCAGTGTGTCATCGGCAACGGGGTCGTGCTCGATCCGATCGCGCTCCTCGGCGAGGTCAACGGCCTGCGGGCCCAGGGGATCGAAATCACGCCGGAAAATCTGCTCATCAGCGACCGGGCCCACCTTGTCCTGCCCTACCACCGTTCTCTCGACGCCCGTCAGGAAAGTTCCCTGGGTGACCGCAAAATCGGCACCACCAAGCGCGGCATCGGTCCGGCCTATGCCGACAAGATCGAGCGCACCGGCTTGCGGGTCCACGACCTCTATCGCCCCGACCATTTCGCCGCCGTCCTCTCCGCCAAAATTGCGGAGGCCAATGTCCTGCTCGAAGGCGCCGGGGAGCCTCTCCTGGATGCCGAAGTCATCGGTCGGGAAGTGCTCGCCGCCGCGGAAGAACTCGCCCCGCACATCGCCGACACCGTCCCCTGGCTCCATGCCCGTCTCGCGGAGGGCAAAAGCCTGCTCTTCGAAGGCGCCCAAGGCACCTACCTCGACGTCGACCACGGCACCTACCCATTTGTCACCTCCTCCAATACCACCTCCGGCGGCGCCTGCACCGGCTCCGGAGTGCCCCCCCAGCGGATCGACAAAGTCATCGGAGTCTCCAAGGCCTATACCACCCGCGTCGGAGAGGGGCCTTTTCCGACGGAAAACGACGCCCTCGGCGACCGTCTCCATGCGATGGGCCGCGAATTCGGGGCCACCACCGGTCGGGAGCGCCGCTGCGGCTGGCTTGACCTGCCCCTGCTGCGCTACGCCACGATGGTCAACGGGATCGACGAACTGGCGGTGACCAATCTCGACGGACTCGATCAGCTGGAGGAAATCCCGGTCTGCGTGTCCTATTCCCTCGATGGACGCCAACTCGACGTGCCACCGGCCTCTCCGGCCGACATGACCAGGGTCGAGCCGGTGTTCACCACGCTGCCGGGCTGGCTGACCGACATTTCGGGCTGCCAGAAATACAGTGACCTGCCCGTCGCCGCCCGCAGCTACCTCGACTTCATTTCCGAGCGCATCGGAGCCCGCATCACGCTGGTGGGAGTGGGACCGGCGCGCGATCAGACGCTGGTCAATCCGGAGTGACCGGGCGACCGGCTGCGCGGAGCCCAGCGATGTCCCCTGATCCGCCAAGGTCACCACAGCCCGATCCGATCAGGTTCACGATTGTGCTGCCGCAGTCGAGCAGGAACTGCGCTCGCCCACTGTGATCCGGAAAGGTGGTCGCGGGTGTGATCTCCAACTCGGGGTAAATCGTCGCCAGAACGTCCTGCGGCGTGTCGCCTTTGCATTCCCCCCATCCGGACGGAGGCTCTCAACGAGTCATCCTTTTGGCAGGATTTTGAGGAGGAT
>JADZAX010000107.1 GCA_020852405.1 Verrucomicrobiales bacterium | reverse complement strand
TCATCCGGCGATCCACGATAACTGAGCAAACCATAGCGTTTTCCCGGCTCGGGTCGGAAGGATCCGGGTTCTTCGATGAGACGCAGGGGAGTTCGCGGGGCATAATGGGAGGCCAACAAACCGGGAGCTTCCGGAGTCTGGTTTTCCACGCTGTCATTGTGTTTCTCGTAACGGACTTTGCCAAAGTTTTTCAGCTCGTCGTCCGAGAGCGGACCGGCCCGGACGACATGGAAGATGGGCTTTTTCTCCCCCGGCTCAATGCGGATGATGGTCGATTCCAAGCCGCGCGAGCAGGCGCCACCATCAATGATCAAAGGAACCCGGCCCTGCAATTCCTGAAACACGGCGGCCGCCGAGGTGGGGCTGATACGGCCGAAAAGATTCGCGCTCGGCGCGGCGATGGGGCGTCCGAAGGCCTTGGCAATGCGGCCGAAGACAGGGTGGGCCCCGACGCGGACGGCCACCGTGGGCAGTCCGGCGGTGACGATGTCAGGGATGCAGGACTTTTTGGGAAGCAGCAGCGTCAACGGTCCCGGCCAAAAAGTCTCCGTGAGCTGGGCGACCACTTTGGCGATGTCTTCGGGAACGTCCGCAACTTCATGCAGCTGGTATTTCCTCGGCAGATGCACGATCAAGGGATCGAACAAGGGGCGGTCCTTGGCTTCGAAGATCCGGGCCACCGCCTCCGGATTCATCGCATCGGCCGCCAGCCCGTAGACCGTCTCCGTCGGAACGGCGACAATCCCGCCGGCTTCCAGCAGGGCCACCGCACGCGCGACCGCCTCCTTGGTTTCGGCTTCGGAGTCGGTACGGGCTATTTCAGTGACGTGGGCCATGGGGAATCTGAGAGGACAAACCTTACTCTACCCTAGAACCGGAGTCTGTGCCCGGGAAAGGTTCATCCCCTCTCCTCCTCCCGTTGCCAGCGCAATCAGGGCGTCAGGGCGCGGCCTGCTTCACGACGGGATCCGCGCCAGTAGGGAAGAAAATCCTCCCGGGTCTCGCCTTGTTCGTTGGCCTGCCAATAGCGTCCGGAGGACGAGGAAACTTCCAAACAGGTCAGCCAGCCGCCACCATGGGCGAACGTGTCGATGCAAACCGCATGGGGGAAGGCCAGCGGAATGCCGCTTTTCTGGGAACTGTGCCCGCAGATCATCGTTTTACCTGACCTGTGCGGCCGTGGCTCCCCAATGAATTCCCAAAAAAGCATGTAATCGGGTTGCTCATCCAAGGGCAGATCAGGCACCGCGTTGGCGTGCACGAAAAAATAGTCCCCCTCGACATGGCAGGAGCGAGTTCTCTCGAGAAATTCCCAGTAGCGGCCGGGAATTTCCTCCAACCGGTCCACTCCGAACGAAGCCAGAACCTGCAGTCCACCACAGGAAAGCCATTGCCGGAGAAAGTGGCTCCCCGCCCGCGCATCGAGCATCATGATCTCGTGATTGCCGCGCAGCGGAAGGACCACTCCTTTGGACTCCTGATCGATCAGCCAGTCGAGAACTTCCTTGGAACGCGGCCCGCGGTCGACATAGTCCCCCAGAGTGATGATCCGGTCCCCTGACTGCGGGCAGACGCTCGCCAACAATGCCTCCAAGGAAGCGAAGCTTCCGTGAATGTCTCCGATGGCAAGCAGGCGGGGCGCCGGAGATGCATCGGTGGCTTCGGGGGAAGTCATGCGGACGTGAAGAGGAGAGATGGGTATGTTCAATCGGTTGGACATGGAGCCTTACACCAGAACCAATCTAGAGCAGAATCGAATACTAGCAGAAATCCTGCCAACCTCTTAAAACACCCCTTTGCCGAGTCCCATTTCTCTCATAATGCGTGTTTTGTGAATCCGTTAGGAAATGTGAACCAATTCCCCACGCTTTCAGAGCAACTGCCGGATCGGGGCCGCTCCGCTCAAGGTCGAGAGCAATTCAGGAGGAAGGCCATCCATGAGCCGTGCTTGGGAAGGATCGATGAGCCGCTGCAGAATGGTCGCGGTCAATGAATCCATGCCGATTGGATCGGAAGCGGGCTCTCCGCCATCACGCGTGGACTGACCAATGACTTGTCCCATGCGCAGCCCTCCGCCATGGATCAGGAGCGGGGCGAGCCGTCCCCAATGGTCGCGCCCCCCCTTCTTGTTCAATTTCGGAGTGCGGCCCATTTCACCGCAACAGACAAGCAGGATTTTGTCCGACAACCCTCTCGCCTCCACATCTTCGATGAAGGCGGACACCGCATGATCAAAAGGGCGCCCCACATAGTCCATTCCTTCGGAAACCGTGGCGTTGTTCACATCGGCATGCATGTCCCAGACGAAGTTCGTCGTCACCGTGACAAATCCGCACCCCCGTTCGCAGAGCCTCCGCGCCAGCAGCATGAGCTTGCCAAGGGTCTGGCTGTGGTCCCGGTAGCGTTCATGGTTTTTCCAGACGGTGCGGATGCCGGCGGGATTGACCAACGGCGCGGTGTCATAGCGGGCCAGGGTGCGGGGATCTTCTTTCGCCAGGTCAAAGGCATCGGCAATGCCGGCGAGCAGCGTGTCGAAAGCCTGCCCCTGGAACTCGTCCGCTCCCGCCAGAGCCCCCGAATCCAAATGGCGTTTGACCTGGTCAAGCTGGTCGAGCAATCCACGTCGCTCCAGCAGACGTTCCCGGGTCAAACGAAGCGTCATGTCGCCCTGGAGTTGGCCTCCTGCTCCCGGGGCAAACGGTGCGAACCCGCTGCCGATTTTTCCGGTCGAGGAAAAATTCCCAAATTGCTGGACCGCCGGCAGGCAGGCCCCATCCACCGATTGCGGGAACAACGCGACATTCCTCGGGAGACCAGTCTGTGGCACCGTCGTCCCGGCGATCCGTGTGTAGAGAGAGCCCATGTTGGCCCCGAGAGAGTTCTTGCCCACAATGGGCTTGATGTCGTGGTTCCCGTCTCCGGTGGTAAAGCTGCGCACCACTGCCATCCGGTGGGCCAGCCGGGCCAGCCGGGGAAAGGTTCCTCCGAAGGTCACCCCGGGCAAAGTCGTCGGTATCTCCCCGGTGACACTGCGAATTTCCGCAGGCATGTCCATTTTCGGATCGAATGTCTCCGTCTGGGAAGGTCCACCATGCATGAACAGGAACACCACTGAACGATCCCGCAGCAATCCTGGATGCGTCTGGGCGGCACGCATGAAATCCGGTAGGCCCAGTGCCATACCTCCCAAGCCCAGGGATCCCACCCGAAGGAAGGAACGCCGGGAGCGGGAACCGGGGTCTTGGAAATGGATCATGACCAGGAAATCACTGAGTGTCAGGGTTCTTTATACTGGAAACCCCGGCATCCCGGTAGTGGCGGATTGGCGCCAAGCCGGGGCCGGCTTTCCTCTGACCGGGCAATGGGTCAGCAGCAAAATCTCCCGCATCAGCACCTCCCGAAGGACCAAGATTCGGGAGACACTGCAGGATGATCAGATAGGTCTTGGCTGTGGATTCAAACCACCTATAAATTGACTGACAATTCTAAAATCGCAGTTGCACAGCGGTTTCAAACACGGCAAAATGCAGCGCGATTTCGCCAACACTATGATTCCCCTCTTGACAGTATTTTCAGCGCTCATTCCCAGCGTTCTATTGGTATGGTTTTTCAAATCCAGAGACGCTCATCCCGAGCCCTCCCGAGCCCTGTGGGCGACTTTTGGACTGGGAGCAGCCAGTATCGTTCCCACCATCATAGTCGAAATTCCGATCGGAATGCTGCTGCAAACGCTGATGGCAGAGTCCCATTTGGCCCTTGGATTTGCGGACGCGTTTTTCGGGGCGGCTTTGCCCGAGGAGTTTTTCAAAATGGGGGTTGTCCTGCTCTACTGTTTGCGTCTCGATGCGTTTGATGAGCCAATGGACGCGGTCATCTACGGCGTGGTGGCCGCGCTTGGTTTCGCAACATTGGAGAACGTTTTTTATGTGATGCAACACGGACTGGGCAACGCCCTGATGCGGGCGGTCTCAGCGGTTCCGATGCACGCGCTTTGCGGAGCGATCATGGGCTACTTTATCGCGCGCTGGCGCTTTCCGACCGGAGCCAGGGAAAATCAAGCTTCCCGGGGCAGGCCGGGATTGCTCGTTCTTGCGTTCGCCATCCCGGCGATGCTTCACGGACTGTATGATGGCCCCCTGTTGGCAGTCAAGCACATGGTCGCCGCCAACAATTCAAAGCCATTGAGCGAAATTCAGAGCCTGGGGGTTCTAATCGGCATCGGTGTGGTGTTCGTGGTGTTCGTCAGTGAAGTGATACTCGGCTTGATGCTGGTCGCCCGATTGCGCAAGGAACAGCGGGCATTGATTGCCTCCGGAGCCTACCGTCCGGCCGCGGCTCCCCCGGCGTTGCCTGAGACCGCCTCTCCTCTGGCAACTGGCGTGGTGCCGCCTGTTGGAACAGCGGTCGCGTGGACCATGATCGCCGGCGGATTCCTCATCGCAAGTGCCGCAGGCATGATCGCGCTCGGCTTGGGGGTGGAGATGGCTGTCCGCCAAGAGGAAATTCGGGACTTGCTGCTTGGCGGCTCTGTGCTCGTGCTGCCGCCGCTGGCAGTTGGGCTGGTGCTCTTCATTCTAGGATTGCGGAAGTTGCCTCGCAAGACTCCGCGGATCTCGCCTTTCGCAGCCTCACCAAGTCCACCTTCCCCTTCGATGCAGTAACGGCAAACCATTGGGGATCAGACAGCCCAGAATCAGCTCGTCGGCATGAAATCGCCCCAGGACGGAGCAGGAGCCTTTGTCAGTTGATAGAGTGGTTGGTATTCGAAATCTTCCACTCGGTCTTTCCTCGCGGGATTTGCTCCCCACACCGGACAAGTCATTTCAATTTTTCGATTTCCAAACGCGCGATGGCACCTCCAGCGTGGTGAATGCGCACCTTCAGCCCATCGCGGATTGGACCTCCGGCCGAGGCCGGTTCGCTGAAACCGGTCGCCGAGGACGAGACTTCCTCTCCGTATTCAAACTTGCGACCGCCAACCGAAAAAGACTCAATTCCGCCCTCGGGAGGCATGGGCAGGAACCCGGAAACAGTGCCTTCGATCACCTCGCACTCGTTATGTCGCAGCTTGTTAGGCAGCCCGAACTGCTTCCCCAGCCAGAGTCCGCCGCCGGTCACGGCCGCGATAGTCAAACTGATCCCGAAAAAGAGGTAGGGAAAGAACGCCGATAACCGGAGACGCTTTCGAAACAACACCATTCCCGTTCCGAGTAGGACAAAAAGAAGATTTACGACGACAAACGTCCAGTCGCGACCGTCGAGATCGCGGGCGTCAAAATAGACTGTGTAGATCATGACGATGGACTGTGATTTCTTTTTTCGTATTGTTAAAGTTTAGCCTGAACTATAGACAGCGATCCCAAGAATCGTGCAATCGATTTCGGCGGTAATTGGAATCAGGAAGAAAGGTTTCGGTCAAGGAAATCACTGGATTGAGCACGAGCCCGAATCCTTTTCAGTTCTCACAAGCGGCAACAGGTGGAACCACCACCATAGCCACCCGGTAACGCACAATCCCATGGTTGGTTTCTCACGCCAAGCCGATCCCGGTTGAAGGAACAAGAGAAACCGATCAAAGCCCGCGGCTGCGGTCGGCGGTGAGCAGCTCATCCAACCGCTGGGTGAGCTCGGCCATTTTCTCCGGATTGGTCGGCCCGAGGTCCTTCTCCTCCCCGGGATCGTCCGGCAAGTCATAAAGGGCGTGGGGCCCACGCGGTTCGACGTGTTGTTGTCGGCTCACGGTCGCCTGGGAAACCGTTTTGAGTTTGCGCCGCACCAGCTTCCAATCGCCGACCCGCAGGCCGAAATTTCCGCTTCCGTTGTCCTGTTGCAGCAGATGATCGCGGCCGGCAGCTCCAGACTCGCCCAGCAGGGCCGGCAGGACATTAAAGCTGTCAAGGCAGGCCGGCTCCGGCAGAGGCACTCCCGCCAGTGAGGCAAAGCTGGCGGCGAGATCCACCGTGCAGACAATCTGGTCGGAAACCCCGGGCGTGATCCGGCCCGGCCATCGGGTGATGAAAGGTGTTCGGGTGCCGCCCTCGAGGACACTGTATTTTCCCCCGCTGAAGGGACCGGCAGGCTGGTGATCGCCGATTTTTTCCACCGCTCCGTCCCGGTAGCCGTCATCGAGCACCGGACCGTTGTCGGAGCAGAAAACCACCAAGGTGTTCCCGGCGATCCCGTTTCGGTCCAACGTTTTCATCAACTCCCCCACGCACCAGTCCAACTCCACAATGCAATCCCCACGGAGCCCGAGGGTGGTGGCTCCCTGGAAGCGTTCATGAGGCATCCGCGGCACATGAATGTCGTGCGCGGCGAAAAACAGGAAGAATGGACCGTCCCGATGCGCGTCGATCCACTGATTGGACTGCTTCACCCATTGGTCGGCCAAATCTTCGTCCCGGAAGCGGGCCGCCATGCCTCCCGTGTAGAACCCGATGCGGCTGATGCCATTGTGGATCGTGCCATTGTGACCATGGCTCCAGTCCATCTTCAGGGAATCACGGTGCGACAGTCCCGTGACATGATCCGGCGAGGGCAACTTGTCATCGACCCAAAGCGGATCCTTCGGATCCAGGTTGAGCACCCCATGGTCTTGCACGAAAACCTGCGGCACCCGGTCGTTGGTGGTCGGGAGCAGAAAGCAGTGATGGAAGCCGATCTCTAGAGGCCCCGGTTTCAGCTCGCCATTCCAGTCCGGCGCGGGATCGCCCAAACCGAGATGCCACTTGCCGATCACCGCTGTCCCGTAGCCGGCCTTCTGGAGGAGCGAAGCCACGGTCGCCGTGCCCGGCCGGATGATAGCCGGCGCATTGGGGGCGGCTATCCCGGTCCCTTTCCGCCGGAACGCATAGGAGCCGGTGAGGAACGAGTAGCGGGTCGGCGTGCAGGTCGAAGCCGAACAATAGCCGCTGGTGAAGCGCTGCCCTTCAGAGGCCAATCGGTCGATGTTCGGCGTTCGCACTGCCGAGGCTCCATAACATCCCACATCCCCGTAGCCCAGATCATCCGCCATGATGACGATGATGTTGGGAAGCGATGACCCGGCGATTGAGGGCATCGTGAGACAGGACCAAAGAACCAGGAGCAGGCTGAACCGACGCATCGTTTCAGTAAACATGGCCACTGCTCCCTTGGCAATGAAAGAAGCCGGATGGCGGGGCCAAACGATAATGGTCCCACCGGGATCGTCCCACCCTGGCGCCTCACTTTCTCCAATCTCCCTTCGGCAAATCCAGGCTGGCAGTGTAAGCTGGTCCGGCTTGGACACTCCTCCCCCAGCGCGGGTTTCCGCAGCTCTGACCACCCCCGGACCGGGGGCTTCCCTGGCCCTCTTTCTGGCCATGGCGGCTCCGTGGCGGTGGCGACTCGTATTGGCATCACTGGCCAGCACTGCCGCGATCGCCGGCTATCTGGTGTTCGGCCATTTGTCAGGAGCCATGGTGGATCTCACCGTCGGACCGGGAAGGGAATCGCCCTTGGCGCATCTCATGTCCGGCATCGACCAACTGGGCTTCCGTCTCTTCCTCACCCTCCTCCTCACGCTCGCCTCCACCTATTTCGAGGCGGCAGGGTTCACCGAGGTGGGGGAACGCGCCGCCGCCCGACTCCGGGAGCGTCTCCATGGTAACCTGCTGTCACTCCCGATGACTTTTTTTTCCAAGGAACGGTCGGGCGAACTAGCCAGTCGGCTACTCGCGGATGGAGCTCTTCTCCAGGAGTCCTGGACCACCGACCTCCGGCAAGGGGTGAAACACATCTGCCTGGCGGTGGGGTCTCTGGCACTGCTGTTCCTGACAGCCCCCCGCTTGGCGCTCTATCTGGTTCTCTCGGTGCCGCCGACGGTGGTGGCGGGATTGTTTTTCGGCCGTCTCATCCGGGAGCGGTCCGCTGAGACGCAGCAGAAATTGGCAGAATCGTCCGTGATCGGGGAGGAGTCGCTCCAGAACATCGTCGGAGTCAAAGCCTGTTCCAGTGAGACTTGGGAGTCCGCACGCTATGCCAACGCAGTGGGCGGTTTTGTCGATCTGGCTGTCTCCGTCGGACGACGGCGGGCGGCTTTCGTCTGTGTCATCGCCCTGATCGCAATGTCCTGCATGCTGGGGCTGTTGTGGCAGGGCTCGCGGCAGATCGCGGCACACCTCATTTCACCCGGCGAGTTTACCAGCTTCATGTTCTATCTCGCCCTCCTGGGCAATGCCGCCGGTGGCTTGGGCGAGCTGGTGGGAAGAATCCAGCGCATGGCCGGCGCCGCCGGCCGCATCCAGAGCCTGTTGGCCGAAAGTCCGGAAGCCGCGCAAACCGGTTGGCAGCCTCCGCCCGGGAATGTTCCCGTCCGGCTCCTGGGGGGAGTGGCGTTCCGCGGAGCCAGCTTCGCCTATCCTTCGCGCCCGGAACAGGCTGTATTGCAGGATTTCAACCTGACCATCGCCCCCGGAGAAAGGGTCGCCTTGGTCGGTCCGAGCGGCTCGGGAAAGTCCACCGCAGCGACTCTCCTCTTCCGTCTCTATGACCCCTCTGACGGCCAAATAACCATCGATGACCGGGATCTGAGAGACTATGCGGCTTCCTGGCTGCGAAGCCAGATGGCCTTGGTTCCGCAGGATATCCAGCTGTTCGGCGGTTCTGTCAGGGAAAACATTGCCTATGGGAGGCCCGAAGCCACGCTGGAGGAGATCAAAGAGGCGGCCCGCCGCGCCCAGGCGGAAGAATTTATTAGCCGCCTCCCACAACAGTATGACACCCGCCTTGGAGACCGTGGTTGGCAGCTTTCGGGAGGACAACGGCAACGTCTCGCCATCGCGCGGGCCATTCTGAAAAATCCCGCAATCCTGGTCCTGGATGAAGCCACCAGTGCGTTGGACCATGAGAGCGAACGACTCGTTCAGGCTGCCCTCGAAGAATTGATGCGCGACCGGACCACGTTGATTATCTCCCACCGGCTGGGAGCGCTGCGCGAGGCGGCCAGGATTGCGGTGATGAATGAAGGAGCCATCGTCGCGGAAGGAACCCACACCCAACTCCTCTCACGCAGTGCCTTCTACCGGCAACTCTGCCAGCAGAATGCTGATCCCCGCTGAACTCGCCACTGTTGGCAGCAGGGATCCATCACAGCATCAACTCAGGAGACCAAATCTTCCGAGACCACAGAATGCTGCTCACGACAGGAAAGGGCGCGGGCCTGGGCCACAACAATCAATTCATCCATCTCATAGCGGTAACTGTGGCAGTTCGGGCAGATCGCCACTTTTGCCGCCACGATGGAGTCGCAACCCAGACAGACCTTGTACTGTTCGGGATTCCTCTCAATCCGCCGAGCTCTCTTGGCCCTTTCCAACAAAACTGTTTCCTCGTTCGCCATAAGAAGTGAATGGCAAACCGTAACCGAATTGGCGCATTTTCGCAAACACGAATTTGAATTACTGGAAATTTCGCGTATTTGAAAATTTCCATTGACCGCCGCAATCGCGCCAGCGTTTGACCAAAACAAGGAAGCTTAGCATGCGAAGAATCCCCTGATTTTGCGCCAACTCCGGGAACGAATGATCTTCCCGGCAAAAATGAGCAGGGAAAAAATCGCAAGGTTGCAAATATCCCAGCCGGGATTCGCGATTTTGAACTTGCAAAGATTCCTTAAAAACGCCAGCAATGGGCCGTTCAAGTCTGGACAGGTGACAATACTGTCACAGACACACAAAACCAACCAAGGGAGAATAAACGAATGAAGTTGAAAACAAGTATGCTCACGGCGCTGGGAGTCTTCGCACTCGCCTCAGCAAACGCCGGAGAGAAAGCGGTCTGCTGCGCCCCCACGCCAGCCGACCTTGGCGTCACCCTCGGAGTCGGCTACGACTCGCATTACATCTTCCGCGGAGTCAACAATGGCGAAAACGCCATTTGGACTTCGCTTGATTATGCGATTCCCAGCACGCCCCTGAGCGTTGGCGTTCGCTACATCAACCCCACCGACGGTGGAGTGGCCAATCCATGGCATGGTGACGAGTTGGACCTGTCCCTCCGCGCCAGCCAGGATGTCGGCTTTGCCACGGTCTGGGTTGGATACACCGCTTACCTGTTCCCGGAAAATGCCGGCCGCAACGGTGGCGATGCCACTCATGAAGTTGGTCTCGGCCTTGCCAAGTCCCTTGGCGTCGTGGATCTCGGAGTCGCAGCCTACTACGACTTCGAAATCGACGGATGGTTCTTCGACCTCAACGGGTCCAAGTCCATCGCCATCACCGACGGCATCGACGTCAAGCTCAGCGCCGGAATCACCTACGGCGTAGACTACTGGACCAACGGCAGTGGCTTCAACAACGTTTACCTGCGCGCTGGCGTGCCGGTCAAACTGTGCGAACGGGCCACCCTTGAGCCTTACCTCGGCGCGACCTTCGCGCTCGACCAGATTGACGCTTTCCAGGACGACCAGCTCTTCGGCGGTGTTAGCCTGAACGTGACCTTCTGATTGCAAGGTTTGTCTGTTGTTTCAATGCAGCCGGTTCCCTCTGTTGCAGGGGGAACCGGTTTTTGTTTTCGGCCCGCGCCTCTGTTCATCAGGCCGGCTACTTCTCCGCCAGCAATTCCCGCTCCAGTTCGCGGTGCCTTTTCAACAGGCGGCGACACCATTCCAGCCTGAGCCGGTCGCTGTCTGCCGACGGAAGCTTCCAATCGATCCCCGAATCGCGCATCCGGTCGGCAAGGCGGGCCATTGTCAAAGCCAGCGCGACTGAAATATTGAAGCTCTGAGTGAACCCCTGCATCGGCAGATGCAGACGGAGGTCGCAGCCGGCAAGAGCCGCGGCCGACAGACCGGTGCCCTCGGTGCCAAACAAGACCGCCACTGGTTGAGTCAAGGGAAGCGTCTCCGGCGTGTGGCATTCCACCCCGGCGCTCCCTTCGTCCTCCGCTACGGTTGCCACCAGACGGTATCCTTGCTCCCGTAACGTCCCGATCCAGCCGGG
>JADZAX010000106.1 GCA_020852405.1 Verrucomicrobiales bacterium | reverse complement strand
GACGTGCTGGTCGGGACGGGCAGCAAGTCCTGCCATCTCCAGCATCGTCGGGTAAAAATCCGTGCTGATGAGCGGCACATTGCAACGGGTGCCAGGACGGGTCACCCCCGGCCAACGCACCACCATGGGCTCGCGGATCCCGCCGTCATAGATCCAGCCTTTACCTCCCCGGAGAGGGATATTTGAAGTTGGCAACCCCTCGGAAGTGGACAAACCTCCATTGTCCGACATGAAGACAACCACGGTCTCCCCCGCGGCACCCGACTCTTCAAGGGTCTTGAGAATACGCCCAACCGCGATGTCCAGACTTTCCACCATGGCGGCATAGACCGCATGATCCTGACGAATGCGGACCACCCGGGGATCTTTGCTCTCGGCCCAGACTTGCGCCTCATGCCCGCTTTCGAAGCGCCCATCGTCCGAGGTCAGCCCCAACTTTTCCGCCTTTTTCCGGTATTTTTCGACAAGGGCTTCGGGCGCTTGCAGCGGGGTATGGACTCCGTAAAAGGAGTGATACAGTAGGAAGGGTTTTCCTGATTTGGCGGCCTGCCGCAAAAAGGTTTCGGACTCTCCGGCAAGCCGGTTCGTCAGGTATTCCCCTTCGGTTCCATCTTTCAAAGATTCAATGTTTTTGTAGGGGGCAAAATAACTCCGCGGAGCGCCGTTGACTCCCCCACCCCGGTTGATGTCAAAGCCCTGCAGTTCAGGTTCATATCCTTTGGGACCGAGATGCCACTTTCCGGCAAAATAGGTCTGGTAACCGCCTTCCCGGAGGGCCTCGGCCACCGTGGTCTCCTCCAATGCCAGGTGCTCCTCGAAAAAAGCCGGCTCGAAGGTGCCGGGACGTTTGCCACTGAAAAAATTCGTCGTTTTGAGACGTGCCGGGTATTTGCCCGTCATGATGCTGGCCCGGGTCGGGGAACACACCTGGCAGGCGGCATAAAAATCGGTGAACACCGTCCCGGAATCCGCCAGTTGGTCGAGGTGCGGAGTCTCATAAAATGAATCCGGATTGTTGAACCCGACATCGTTGAACCCAAGATCATCCGCGAGGAAGAAAATAAAGTTGGGCCGCTCCGCTGCCGATGACAAAACTGTCAGAAACAGCATTCCGGCACAAAAAAACAGAGCATTGGTCACGCGGGGCATGGGGCCATTATCCCGTTGGCCGTGGATCTTGTCCAAAGAAATTGCCTGCCCGAAACGGCCCGGATATGCGCCCCCGAAACGGATCCCGGGAGCGCTGGAAGGCCAATCCGGGAAGGGATTGTTCACCGAAACATCCGGGATTTGCGCTCGCTTTCCACCGGATCGGGCGATCCACCGACGGAACTTCCAAAAAGAACCTTGTCATGACGGGAAAGGCCACCATCGTAAGGAAGTTCAACCTTTCTCCACCCACTCGTGGCCACCAATCCAAAACGTCCTGTCATTGACGTCTCCTCAGGCGCGCGCTCCCTATTGGGTCGTCTCCCGCTCATTGTGGTGGGACTTCTCCTCATTGTTTTCATCGCGACCGGAGTTTACTCCGTGCCCCCGGACTCGGAGGCGGTCTTGCAGCGGTTTGGCAAACACATCGACACCCAGATGCCCGGTCTGCGTTTCAAGATCCCTTTCGGTGTGGATATGGTGACCATCGTTCCGGTGCAACGGCAGTTGAAGCTGGAATTCGGCTTCCAAACCTATGACAACTCCAATCCCTTCCAACCACCGGAGGATCCCGAAGCCGAGAAAAATATGGTCACCGGAGATCTCAGTGCGGCGGAAGTCGAGTGGATTGTCCAGTACCACATTGAAAACTCCAAAACGTATCTTTTCCACGTGCGGAATCCCGAAGTCACCCTGCGCGACCTCAGTGAGGCAGCCGTGCGGGAGGTCGTCGGAGACCGCACCGTGGACGCCGTCCTGACCACGGGGCGCCAGGATATTGAAACGGAGGTCGGGGCGAGACTCCGCGATGTCGTCACTGCTCTTGATCTGGGCCTCCGGATTGACACCGTCCAACTGAAAAACGTCAATCCTCCCAAACCGGTCCAGGACAGTTTCGATGAAGTGAACCGCGCTCAGCAGGAACGCGAGCAGATGATCAACCAGGCGAACGGAGACTACAACAAGGTCATTCCGAAGGCCGCCGGGGAAGCCGAGCAGAAAATCAGCGCCGCGGAAGGCTATGCCCTGAAGCGTGTCAACGAAGCAGAAGGCGACGGATCCCGATTCACCGCGCTGCTCAAAGAATACGACAAAGCTCCCGAAGTGACCCGACGCCGCATTTTTCTTGAGACGGTGCAGGAGGTGATCCCCGGTCTGGACAAGACCGTCATCATCGATGAAGACGCCCGCAATTTCCTGCCCATGCTCCAGCTGCCAAACGGAAAGTAATCCTCCTTCCCATTTTTGCCCATGTCCCCCAATCGTTCCGTCCTCATCGTCGCAGCCCTCATTGTCGGTGGCTTCATCGCGACGTCCCTCTACTCCGTATCCGAATCCGAACAGGTCATCCTGACCCAGTTTGGCAAGATCATCGGGGAGCCCATCACCGAGCCCGGCCTGCACTTCAAGATGCCTTTCGTCCAGCAGGCCAATGTGTTTGAAAAACGCATTCTCGAGTGGGACGGCCCCTCCACGGAAATGGCCACCAAAGAGAAAGTGTATTTGGTGGTGGATGCCTTCGCCCGTTGGCGGATTTCTGATCCTGTAGCCTATTTCACGAGCCTGAGGGATGAACGGACCGCCCAAAGCCGGCTCAACGACTTGATCGGAGGCGAAACCCGCTCCGTAGTGGCGCGCCACGAACTCATCGAACTGGTCCGCACCACCAAAGGAGTTCTCCCCGGCAATCCGGAGCTGGCCCTCGCTGGAACCATGGCCGGAAACAAAACCGAAGTCAAACTGGGGCGCCCGGCCATCGAACAGATGGTCGTTCAGGTCGCAGCCCCCAAGGTCAAGGAGTTGGGCATCGAGCTGCTCGATTTCCGCTTCAAACGCCTCAACTACACCAGCCGGGTCAGTGCCCAGATCTACTCACGAATGGTCAGCGAACGGGAACAAATCGCCGACCGTTACCGGTCCGAAGGCGCCGGGGAAGCCGCCAAGATTCTCGGCAGCCGCGACAAGGAACTCGCCCGGATTGAATCCGAAGCCTACAAAAAGGTCCAGGAAGTCCAGGGGGAAGCCGACGCCAAGG
>JADZAX010000105.1 GCA_020852405.1 Verrucomicrobiales bacterium | reverse complement strand
TGGGCGGTTTTGTCATCACTGGCGGTGACGACCCACTATCAATCAGGGCTGAAGTTCGCGCCATGGACGAAACCACCGAGCTGAAAGGCAGACCCCGTGGCTTGGCCGACTGCAGCCTCCAAAAACCGAACTGCACCATCTCTGTCACCGGTCACGATCCATTTGCCATCCGGGCTGAAACCCACTTCGGTGGTCCCTCTTTCGTGTTGCAGGGGCGGGCCTTGGGCTAGGCCCGTCTCGGTCTCCCATACCTGGGCGATCCCGTCATCGCTTGAGGTGACAATCCACTTCCCGTCGGGGCTAAAACCGATGCCGGTGATATAGGTCTTGTGTTCGAGTAGCTTGCCGACGGGCCTTGCCGAAGGCACCTCCCAAACTTGAGCGGTGCCGTCAGGACTTGAAGTGAGCACCCGCTGGCCATCTGGACTGAATCTGGCTCTCGTAACTGAGTCTCCATGCTCAAGCGGCTTTCCCTGGTATTGATGCGTCGCGGCCTCCCAGAGCTGGGCAGTGCCATCCATACTAGCCGTGACGATCCACTTCCCATCGGGACTGAAGCTCGCGCTCCGAATTCCTTGCTGGTGACTCAGAATGGGGGGACGGAGCTTACCCGTAGCGACTTCCCACACGCGGGCAATGCCGTCGTCGCAGCCGGTGATAATCCACTTTCCTTCGGGACTGAAACTCACGCTGGCGACCCCTGCGTCGTGCTTGAGGAAATAGTCACGCTCCTGACCCGTCGCGGCCTCCCACAGCCGGGCGGTCCCATCCGCGCTGGCAGTGACGATCCACTTCCCGTCGGGGCTGAAACTTGCGTCGCAAAGTATTTCCTGGTGCGAGAGTGGAGGGCCGATAGCCCGCCCCGTCGCCACTTCCCACATTTGGGCGGTTTTGTCATCACTGGCGGTGACGACCCACTTTCCATCAGGGCTGAAGCTCGCGCTGTGAACTGGGCCATTGTGCTTCAAGCGATCTCCCTGGGCTCGACGCGTGGCGACCTCCCACACCTGGGCGGTATGATCCGAACTCGTGGTGACGGCCCATTTCCCATCAGGGCTAAAGCTAACGCAGTGGATTGAGTTTGTGTGTGACGGCTGGAACTCTCCAGTCGGTAACCTCGCCCTAGGGTGATAAAGCAAGTGCATTGTCGCGGCTCTGGTCAACCCCGGCAATCTCTTCGCGGGAGGCAGTTCTTCCTGGTAGCGTACTGCCTCAGCGAGGTAAGCCATTCCGCGGTGGGGTTCACCCGAAACAAACTCCTGCCGAGCTCTGCCCCAGGACCTATGGACGGCTTCCAAGACGGCTCTTTCGGCTTTCTGACCATAGTAAAGCGCCGTGACTGCAGCGATGATGGCGATCACCGCAAAGGCTGTGATCACGGCTCCCCGGAGTTTGGCTTCCTCCTTCTCTCTTTCCACCCTTTGCAAGCTAGCAGTCAGGAATTCACGAAAAGGGAGGTCCAACGGCAGACCGGCGAGGGTGAATCGGTCCGGTAGCCCCAGCCCGGAATGGGGACCCATGCTGGCGAATTCCAGCGCGCGTTCCAGTCGATGGTCGGTCCACAGTTCTCGATCTTTTCGAGGTTTGCTGGAGTCCTCTTCCCTACGCTTGACGCTCTCTGCGATGTCTTCTCTCAGTCCGAGAACCTCTCCATGCAGCGCCTCTATTTTCTCGAAGTCAGGCCAGGCGCGAATAACGGCTTCGTGGGAAAATGTGATGTGGCCGCTTTGATCCGCATCAGTAAGTAGTCGATAGACGTTCTTAAGCTCGTCCACCAAGTCCGCCAAGTTCGTTGCCTGACAGAGGGGCACCTTGGGCGCTGCGAGCCAGCCGAGCAACGGCAGGCAGCCTCGGCGAGGGTTTTGGGAGACGATGTCGTCGTTGAACTCCTCACGGAGGCGCGGCCGTGCCACGGCATGAAGCTGCCCGTCGGAGCGGTCGAAACGAACGAGGGAGAGGAATATGCGCGTGATCTCGGCTTTGCGCCCTGGGTGGGCTTCGATAAAGCTCTGGATGTGCTGAGTCAACGCGCCCTCCACTTGCCCGAGGGCATCGTAGGCATCGCGATGGAGCACCCCGTCTTTGGGCTTGTTCTGGTCCCAGAGCTTTTGCAGAAGGAACTGTAGCAGGGGCAGCGAAGCCTTGCCTTTGGAGAGCTTCCGCACCAACTCCTCGGCTAGCCCCACTTCAAAGGAAACCCCGTGGTTCCTAGCGGGGAGAAGGATAATCTCGCGCAGTTCTTCCTCTGACGGCGGGCGGAGCTTGAAAAGGCTTTCGTGACTCCCTGCGGGCACACGCTCGCTCCAATCGGCAAAGTAGTCATCTCGCATAGCAACCGTGATCGTCAGTGCCGGTGAGGACGGGCAAAAGAGGCACTCAAAGAACGCCTTCAGCGACGGATCATCCGTCCCTTGGCGCCGACGATGGATTAGCTGCTCGCCTTGGTCGACCACAATGAGAAGCCGCTGTCCGGGAAAGAGAGCTCTCTGAAGATCTGAAAACAAGGTGGATCGCCTCCCGGCCCGCGCCTCCTCAATCAGGATCCTCGCTCTCGCATCATTGCCCAGACCCATACCGTAGAGCGAACCGAATGGATCCAAGTCCGGCGTGAAGCGGATGGCCGCCCGACGGGGCTCAGCAGCGGGGGCCCGCCAGCCGGGCATGACACCTGCCCTGAGGATCGAAGATTTTCCACTCCCCGAGGCACCATACAAAGTGAGAAAAGGCGTTGATTCGAGCTTATCGAGCAGCTGGGCGACCGGCGCCCCCCGCCCAAAAATGGGTTCTCCCTCTTTGATCGAGCGCAGCCCAACGTAGGGATTGTGTTCCCATCGCACGGCGACCGGAGCGAGAGTGGCGAGCGGCTGGTAGGCGGCGACCAGCCCCACAATCAGTGGCGCGCGCTCCGGGAAAAGTTTCGCGGCCTCATCGGCGAGGGCGTGGATGCGGCCAGGATAACGCGCCAGCAACTCATGCCAAATCCCGCGCGGCGTGCCTGTGATCGGGATGTCGGCCCGGTCGATACCGCCCAATTCGGCAAAGGAGCGTATAGCCTCGCCCGTGTACCAGCCCGAAGCCAGGAAATCTCGGAAGTTTTCGTAAAGAGGAGTCGGCATTTATGGCCAGAACCAATCAGCCCGTGAGGATGCCATTTCGGGTCCATTCCTCAAGGAGAATTGTGGACGGGATGCCTTGATTGGTGATCATGGGCTCGCCGGTCGCGGCGTTGACGGATGACACGCTCGCATGGTGGAGGGCCACGACCTCCCATTGAGTGTTGAACACCGGGGAGCCAGAGGAGCCGCCATCGGTGTCCGTGAGGTAGCGCACCCGGGCGGACGTGAGGGCGGAGACGGCATTGTGGTAAAGGGCAATCTGTTTGGGCAGACCGTTGGGGTGCTGGATGATGTTGACGAAATCGTGCTGGCGCAGCCCCCCTGCGGATAGCCTCAGAGCGCCGAACGCCTCATTGGCATCGCCCCGGACCCGCACCGCCGTCCAGTCGTTGCCGCCGTCATTGGGTGATGTATGGAAACCGAGGGCGGGATCAAGGTCGAAACACAAGGGAGTCTGGGGCACGCCCCCGGCGTTTTCCTCATACCCAAACTGGGCCTGGGCCTTGGAGGCGACGGCCTCCGAAGGAAGGACGTGGTGATTGGTGATGAGCCAGTTACCCGGTAGGAGCCAGCCTGTGCCCGTGGCCCCGTCGGCGCGGCGCAACCGGGCCACGCTGCGGGCGCATTCCAGACCACGTTGGAGAAACCCGATCGGCAGAAGGGTGCTGAGTCCCTGAGTGAGGGCCTCCAGAGTCTCCTGCGGCACCAGGGAGCCCGGAGGGAGATCGGCCTCTGGAGACCTGACATCACTGAGTCCAGCCGAGTCCTGAGCAGCCTTCTTCAGTTGAGGATCATTTGGCAGCTCGGCCAAGGCCGCCTGCGAGAGAGGGCGCAAGTAACCACCGAACGAAGCCGTCGCCACCACCCCATGCCAAACTTCCCGCGGCGTGCCGCTCAGGACGAGATTCATGGGATGCAAGGCAGGGATGTCCAGGTCCGACAGCATTCTGAGGTATTGCTCGGGTCTCCAAAAACGCTTTGCGAGAAGGTCGCGCAGGTTTTGGTCGGTGTAGTCCATGTGCGTTAGCTATACTTTTAAGAAAAATTCCCTCCACTGCCGCTGAAAAAACGGCCTTACTCGTGCCTGAGAAGGGCATGATTCAGAAGTCACGGTCCCATCGGCAAACCCTAAATTTCTAACACGGCCCCACCCATTTGGGAAGGTAAGAGTCACTTTATCTACTTTTTGAAGGAACGGGGAGCGCCTTAAGAAGACTGAAATACCGCCTCATTTCGCGTTATAAGTAGTTGATGACAAGAACCCGGCATTACGTGCCGGTCATCTCGCGTCCCGTCGTGGCGGCGCTCTACCATGAAGCCCGGCGTCATCGGTTGCCGATGACACGGTTCCTGGACCGCCTGCTCCGGGAGGGCCTACGCGGCTCTCCCGGCTGGCACCAGGCTCTCCACGACTGGCCCGAGCTGGCCGAGCCTCCGGGCAAG
The DNA here is from genome assembly GCA_020852405.1 of Verrucomicrobiales bacterium. GTDB lineage: Bacteria > Verrucomicrobiota > Verrucomicrobiia > Verrucomicrobiales > DEV007 > JACKQE01. The sequence goes on along the minus strand of JADZAX010000105.1, from coordinate 891 downwards.
GACGGGCCCAATAGCCCAACCTGATGGGTGATCGGCCTGCGGGTCCAACGACCTCTTGGATCCCATCCAGCCCCATCCCCTGCCCCGCGCCGTCCCCTGCAGATGACCCGAAAGCCCCGGCTGTTCCGACAGTCCGGGGCTTTCGCCGTTTTCAGGGACGGAGAACACCCCAACCCGAAACACCCACCTTCAACCCCAAACCAAACAAACAATACCAGAAAGGAAACCCCACATCATGGCCGTCAAACTCACCGGCAATTATGCCAAACGCCTCGGCCTGCCCGGCTACAGTTCCCACCAGTTCAGCGTTTCGCTCGAAACCGAACTCACGGACCTGAGCCAGGCGCAGGACGAAGTGTCCCGTCTCTACCGCCTCCTGCAGGACGCGGTGGACCGCGAAATCCAACGCACGGGCTTCGTGTCCGGTCCCCACTATGCGTCCACTCCCCCGGCACGCGTCACCACCCCCGCAAGCAACGGAGGAAACGGACCGGGAACCCGATCCGACCGCCCTTCCGGCCCGTTCTTCAGTCCCCCTGCCGGCAACGGCAACGGCGGACCTGAACCCTGGGCCTGCTCGGACAAGCAGCGGGAGCTGATCCTGCGACTCATGGACGAGCACCGCTTGGAGGAAGCCCACGTCGAGGAGCTGGCCCGGGAACGCTTCGGCGTCGGGCTGATCCGCTTGAACAAGCTGCAAGCCTCCGGGCTGATCGACGAACTCCTGGAGCGCTGCAACAGCCAGCGTTCCGGGGATGCCCATGCGGGTGCCAACGGACGGAGAGGAGGCCGGCGGTGAACGCCGTGGCGGTGCCTCTGCCAACCGTGTCCCCCGCTCCCGGCCTTCTGGCGTCAAACCTGGAACCGGCAGCGGAGGCCACCCCGGCCAAC